>JAXHVQ010000071.1:0-30104 GCA_034189065.1 Cyanobacteriota bacterium | reverse complement strand
GGGGGAAGTGGCTAAAGTCATAAGAGTTTGAGTTCCTATGACTATTGTACAGTTGCGTCAAGGTGAGTACCGCGATCGCCTGAATGGGGGGAGAAAAGCTAATATGAACTTCTCAATTTCAGATAACACCGTCTAATTGGGAGACACCGTTGCCAGACTGGGATCGAGGCGAAATGCTTCGCGGAAAGCCGCCGCCGCTTCGTCGAGTTTTCCCTGTTGTCTGAGGGCATTGCCGAGATTGTAGTGGGCGATCGCATTATCGGGGTCGAGGCCAATGGCTTCGCGGTAGGCAGCAATAGCTTCATCGAGTTTTTCTTGTTGTCCCAGGGCAATGCCAAGACCTATATAAGGTGTCGCATTATCGGGGTCGAGGCCAATGGCTTCGCGGTAGGCGTTACTTGCTTCATCGAATTTTCCCTGTTGTCTGAGGGCATTGCCGAGATTGTAGTGGGCGATCGCATTATCGGGGTCGAGGCCAATGGCTTCGCGGTAGGCAGCAATAGCTTCATCGAGTTTTTCTTGTCGTCCGAGGACAATACCAAGAACTATATAAGGTGTCGCGTTATTAGGGTCGTGGCGAATGGCTTCGCGGGAGTTAGCAGTGGCTTCATCAAATTTTTCTTGGTTGCTCAGGGCAAGGCTAAGACCGCTATATGCGAACGCATAATCGGGGTCGAGGCGAATGGCTTCGCGATATGCAGCAACCGCTTCATCGAGTTTTCCTTGTTGTCTCAGAGCATTGCCAAGATTACCGTAAGCCCAGGCATAATCGGGGTCGAGGCGAACAGCTTCGCGGTAGGCGGCAATGGCTTCGTCGAGTTTTCCCTGGTCGTATAGGGCATTGCCGAGATTGTTGTAAGCCCAGGCATCATCAGGGTTGAGGCGAATGGCTTCGCGGTAAACGGCAATGGCTTCGTCGAATTTTCCTTGGTCGTTCAGGGCATTACCGAGATATCTGTAAGCCCAGGCACTATTGGGGTTGAGGCGAATAGCTTCGCGGTAGACAGCGATCGCTTCGTCGAATTTTCCTTGGTCGCTGAGGGCAGTGCTAAGAAACTCGTAAGCTATCGCATCATTGGGGTCAAGGCGAATGGCTTCGCGAAAAGCGGCAACCGCTTCATCGAATTTTCCTTGTCGTCTGAGGCAACTGCCCAGAAACTCGTAAGCTGTCGCATTATCGGGGTTGAAGCGAATGGCTTCGCGGTAAACGGCAATAGCTTCGTCAAGTTTTCCTCGATCGCTTAAGATAATACCCAGGCTAATGTAAACCCTCGCATCATTAGGGTCGAGGCGAATCGCCTCGCGGTAGGCGTTACTTGCTTCGTCGAGTTTTCCTTGGCTGCGTAAGGCAAGACCAAGAGACCTGTAAGCCTTTACGGAATAGGGGTTGAGGCGAATGGCTTCACGGTAAGCAGCAGCCGCTTCATCGAATTTTCCTTGGTCGTGCAAAGCAAGGCCAAGACCCATGTAAGCTCCTACACTATCCGGCGCGATTTGCAGAACCCGCCGCCAAATCTCCTCTGCCTCGCTATATTGTCCCGCTGCATACGCTGCATTCCCTTGGATAAACAGCTCGTCTATCTCTCGAGCAACAACCCGCTGTGGCGTAGCGATTAAAGATAAGGCTAACACCCACGCAACCCATCCGCGACGCATTTTTCTGACTTCCCCAGCTCGGTTTGCTATTGCTCGATTTTAGATTAGATTTCCGCCAGCAGTCAATGTTGCGCTTTCTTGTCATCAGCCCCAGGGAGGAATGCGACTCGTTTCTAAGATTCTTCCTCGTTCTCTACTCCTGTTCGAGACGGCGATCGCGGGCTGACAACTTCTCCCTAACCCGTGCTAACGTTACACAATCGAAAAGACACGCGCGATCGCGCTAAACTAAACAGCAATCCTATATAGCGTTTTCGCTCTGAAACGTAAACAATAAATAGCCCAGAATTCAAATTCACCGCGAGTAGGGACTACAAATTGAACGTCCCTACCAATTGAACGTCCCTACGTTGAAACGGTTTACATCCCGTTCAGAAATGCTATATTAGGCATTCGGCGAGGTATTACGTAAATGAGCATTGTAATCTCAGACGAAATCCTACAAGCATCTCAGCTTAGCCCTAGCGAGTTTCGCCAAGAAATCGCCTTATACTTATTCCAAACCGGTCGTTTAACATTAGGTTACGCCAGCCAACTCGCTCCCTTTGCCAACTCCAACCTTTCGTCAACTCCTGAAACAACGGAATATTCCCCTTTATTCTTATGATGTTGAAGACTTGGAACTTGACCTAAAAAACTTGCGAGAGTTGGGACGATTGTGATTGTTATTAGCGACACATCAGTTATTACGAATTTGACCGCGATTCAACATTTGCATCTACTCCCTCAACTCTACAATCGAGTTACCATTCCTGAAGCTGTGTATCGCGAACTTACAGACATCGTTCCCCCAGTTCCAGGAACTCTTGAAGTTCAGTTTTCTACGTGGGTCGAGGTTAGGCAAGTTTCCAATGGCGCTGCTGTCAATAGACTTCAGAACGAGGTCAAATTAGATGCAGGGGAGTCTGAAGCGATCGCCCTTGCCTTGGAACTCAATGGGGATTTATTATTAATCGACGAGCGTCGCGGTAGAGCAGGAGCAAATCGATTAGGACTGAGGATTACGGGTTTGCTAGGAATTTTAGTTGAGGCAAAACGTCAAAACAAAATCGCTACGGTCAAACCCAGAATGGAGGCTCTCATTGCAACAGCAGATTTTTGAGTCTCTTCTGCTTTATACGAGCGAATTTTAGCAATGGTAGATAAGGTTAAATAATGAAGTCCTCACTAAAGACAAGCAGACTCGGAACGAAAGCGCCCTAAATCTCAGCTTCAATCCTCACATTGGATGCCAATGCAGTCAGTGCTATCCTTAAACTACACGATAAAATCTCAATCCAATACAATACCGTGGCGAAGGGAACCCATGTTGAGCGAGCGATACCGGCCCATTGAAACCCTCAGCGCAGATCGCTTTGGCGAAACCTACTTAAGTGAAGATTTAAATCATCCCGATCGCTCTCGGTGTATCCTCAAACGCGTTAAATTGCCCGGTAAAAACCCTCAAAGTCTCAAACTCATACTCGTTCTTCTCCGTAAAAAAGCGGAAGCTCTCAAAGCTTTAAATTCTTCCCCCCATCTTCCCCAATTCCTCAACTATTTTGCCAACAAAAGCAGCTTCTACTGGGTCGAAGAGTTCATCGAAGGTCATCCCCTCAGCGACGAGTTCGTATCCGGCCAACCCCTCAGCGAAGCAGCCGTCATCCAACTGTTGAAAGACATCCTCGAAATTCTCACCGTCATCCACGATGCAGGATTCATTCACGGCTATCTCAAACCCTCCAGCTTCATTCGCCGCAACAGCGACAATCGCCTAATTTTAATCGGATTGAATCCCTTTAAAGAAATATGCGATCGCGCTCGCCGTTCCCAAGGTCGTCCGGTGGAGTCCCAACTCAACGGTTCCGCCCTCTACGTTTCCCCAGAACAAGACCAAGGCACCGCTCAATTCAATAGCGACCTCTATGCCTTGGGAATGCTAGCCGTGGTTGCCTTAACCGGCTCGAGTGCAACAGAACTATCGACCCAGCTCTCACAACAGCCCGCACCCGCCGACACGAGAGCTTGGCGCAACGGCATCCCCCTCCAACCGGGCTTCGGGAAAATTCTCGATCGCATGATTCATCCCGACAGCCAGCAGCGCTATCAACTCGCGATGGAAGTTCTCGCCGATTTAGCCAAAGTCGGTCGAAAATCCCCTAAAAAGCCAATTTTTGACGTTTCTCTCCCAACTACATCCGCCAAAAAAACAGCGAAATCTGCGACTTTACCCCCATCGCGCCCAGTGCCGTTGAAAGCAATAATCGCCCTCGCAATTGCAGGGTTGCTCGGTTTGACCATTTGGATGCGCTTGCCCCAAAAATTGAGAAGCGCCTACCTCCAACGCCAAGCCCTCGCCGCCGAAGCCGAAGAACGCGCCGAACAAGCCCTTCAATACTACAACCGCGCCCTCGACCTCCAACCCCGCAATGGGCAGATTTACTTACAACGCAGTCTAATTCAACAGAAACTCGGTAAAAATCCAGAGGCGTTACAGGATTTGACCCGAGCCATCGAACTCGGTCCGTCTTCCTTTGAAGCTTACTACCGTCGGGGAAATTTGCGGCTGGAACTAGGAGACGATCGGGGCGCGCTCTCTGACTACAACGAAACCCTTCGCCTCGACTCCAACTACGCCGCCGCCTACGTCAACCGAGGTAGCGCTCATTCGAGGCTGGGCGATGAAGAAAGTGCTGTATCTGATTATACAAAAGCCTTAGAAATTTTAACAAAGCAGGAAAAATCGAGCGATCGCGACTCCTTAGAGACCGATAAAAACCTAGTCGCAGCTTATTCCAACCGGTGTTTATCGCGACTGAATTTAGGCGACCGTCCGGGGGCGATTGAGGACTGTACCCAAGCGATTAATCGCCAACCCACCTACACCTTCGCCTACCAAAATCGCGGCTTAGCGCGCCGTCAGTCGGGAGACGAACGCGGTGCCATCGACGACTTCAACACCGCCATCGAACTGGATGCCGAAGACCCAGAACCCTACTACAACCGAGGCCTCGTGCGCCAGGACTTAGGCGATACAACCGGTGCAATCGAAGACTTCAGCGCCGCGATCGCGCGCAATTCCCAACATATTTTAGCCTACTACGACCGAGGAATTGCCCGTCGCGTCATCGGCGATCGCAACGGTGCGATCGCCGACTGGGAAAAAGCCTCCTCCCTTTGTTTGGAGGTCGGTCTTCTCAATTGTTATCAAGATGCTCAGTATCAGCTCGAACAGTTAAGGAGCAATTCCCGGTAAAACGCCCGCCTGTTAAAGCGTTGGGATTGACAACCCTTAACGACTCGAAGCGGCTAGACCTAAAATCTCCCGCCGACCGCTACCGCGCCGACATTGTACGCACGAACCGCCATTGCGACGGCGACTGACTCGCACAGGCTGATTCGACGAGAGAGACTGTGCAGTTTCAAAGACACGAGGAGAGAGATCGACTTGGGGAGAATGAGTCGCCAGAGAGACAAATAGAAGAAGTTCTTGAGAGGTAAACATCGTTTTGGAGATTACTTGCGATCGGGAACTACTTCTGTTTACTGACCTCCCACCCCAAATCCGGAACGGCGATCGCAATTAATCTCCTATGTCGTGGTATCCTAGGGAAGTTTTCTAAAAAAATCGCACATCCGCGCCTTCGGGTGTTTTTGCGGTCAACACCTGCAAAAATCCACGCCGGATGGAGGATAAACCCGAACAGGAGAAAAAAATATGCCAGTCGTTTCCCTAGCAGATTTGCTAGAGTCAGGGGTTCACTTTGGGCACCAAACCCGCCGCTGGAACCCCAAAATGGATCCCCATATCTACACCGCTCGCAACGGCGTTCACATCATTGACTTGGTGCAAACCGCCCAGTTCCTCGAAGAAGCCTACGACTACATCCGTACCGGTTCCGAACAAGGTAAAAAATTCCTATTTGTGGGAACCAAACGTCAGGCGGCAGGGATTATTGCCCAAGAAGCCGCCCGTTGTGGAGGCTTCTTCATCAACCAGCGTTGGCTAGGCGGCACCCTCACCAACTGGGAAACCATTAAAACGCGCATCGAGTATCTTAAAGAACTCGAGCAACTCGAAGCCAACGGTAGCATCGACCGGAGACCCAAAAAAGAAGCCGCCGTGATGCGCCGCGAACTGAGCAAGCTGCACAAGTATCTAGGCGGACTCAAATTAATGCGCCGTCCTCCCGATGTAGTTGTCATTGTCGATCAGCGCCGCGAGTATAACGCGATTCTCGAGTGTCAAAAACTGAACATTCCCATCGTGTCCCTATTGGATACCAATTGCGACCCCGATTTAGTGGATATTCCCATTCCAGCTAACGACGATGCCATCCGTTCGATTAAACTCATCATCGGCAAACTTGCAGATGCCATCTATGAAGGTCGTCACGGTCAACTCGAAACCGAAGACCAGTACGAAGAGCTAGACGAAGCTCTTTATGAAAATGAAGAGTATGAAGACGAGCAATTGACAGAAGAGTTAGCAGAAGACTTCTCAGAAGACGAGAAGGAGGAAGACGGCACAGAATAGAATAGTCATGGGGAATTGCAAATACGCTCGCAATTCTCCAATGCGTACCTTCTAGTCTACCCCCAATGAAATTATGGCTAAAAGTAAGAAGAAAGACCAATCCGTCAATTCACCCCAATCAACACCCCCGGCTTCTGAAGGAAGCGCCAAACCTGCCTCAGCATCAGCCGAAAGCTCGGCAACAGCGTCCGAAAAACCTGCGATTTCTGCAAAATTAGTCAAAGAACTGCGTGGAAAAACTGGCGTAGGTATGATGGACTGCAAAAAAGCTTTGACCGAAACCGGCGGCGATCTCGACAAGGCGGCAGAATGGCTGCGAAAAAAAGGAATTGCTTCGGCTGAGAAAAAATCCGGTCGCGTGGCTGCTGAGGGTTTGGTAGGCAGTTATATTCATACCGGAGGTCGCCTTGGCGTTTTGGTCGAGGTGAATTGCGAAACGGATTTTGTAGCTCGCGGCGAGGAGTTTCAAGGTTTGGTCCGCGATGTGGCAATGCAAATTGCCGCCTATCCTAATGTGGAATACGTGAAAATTGAGGATATTAGCTCGGATTTTGTTCTCAAAGAAAAAGAGATTGAAATGGGTCGAGAGGATTTGGCAAATAAGCCGGAGAATATTAGAGAAAAGATCGTTCAAGGGCGCGTTGAAAAGCGGTTGAAGGAACTTGCTTTGATGGATCAACCTTACATTAAAGATCAAAGTATCACGGTGGACGAGTTGGTTAAGCAGAAAATTTCCAAACTAGGCGAGAATATTCAAATTCGTCGCTTTAGTCGCTTTGTTTTGGGCGAGGGAATTGAAAAGGAAGAAACGAATTTTGCTGACGAAGTTGCAGCCCAAACGGGTCAAGATTAGGCAGTTTTCGCGTTTTGAACCGTTAAGCGTCCATTTTTTGAGGCAAAAGTAAGGAAAATCGTTATCTTGCTTTTGCCTTTTTTATTGTACTTCTCATCCAACAATTGAGAGTTGGGAATGGGGAAGGTGGAGGATAGGGAGTGTTACTTGGAATGGGAAGTGCCAAATGTATTTGAGAGTTGGAGACGAGAAGCTAAAACGCTATAGCTGAAGTGATGAATACGTACAAATGACTAATAACAAATGACTCGTTCGACTCAACAAATTGAAGGCGATCTTGCCGAGCTGTCAGAAGAAGTAGTGGCTTTGGCAGAAAAGTTATAAATGACCAATGACCAATGACCAATGACTAATGACTAATGACTAATGACGAAGGACTAATAACAAATGACTCGTTCGACTCAACAAATTGAAGGCGATCTTGCTGAACTGTCAGAAGAAGTAGCGGCTTTGGCAGAAAAATTATATGGGAGTTATGCCCGATACTTGAAGGTCTTGGGACAGTCAATTCAAAAACAATTAATTCTCGCGAGCTATCAGCTCTGTACGCAAACCTATCCAGAGGCTTTTCTCGCTTTATCGTTGAATCAGCGGCAAACCCTTCAGCAAAAGATACGGCAATTAGGCAAACAAGGACAAGAACGGTTGCTATTGGCCCTCGAGGGGGGCGATCGCGCGAGCGAGGAAGTGGAGGAAAATGTCGAAGGCGACGCGATCGCCTTTGAGGAGGAAATGGGGGATTTAGAATTGTTAGACCTCGATTCAGAAGCCTTTGAGCAAGAAGCTGCTCCCCAAGAACCTGAATCTCCCCCACCGGTGGATGCGCCCGATCGCCTACTGCACTCGATTCAATCTATCGAACAAACGATTCAAGAAACGTTACAAACCCTTTCAGCTCGAGCGAATGCGCTATTGCGGGATGCCCATATTTTACCCGATCGCCTGCCGCCGAAGTTGATGGAAATGGCGGTTCAAAGCGAAGAGGCAAGGACAACGGCTGGAAATTCACCCAATTTGTTGAATTTGTTAGTTGAAGCGGAAGAAGCTGACTCGGACAAGGAAAACACGGTGATGCAAATTATCGCCGTTCGTTTGCGCTTGTCCGAGTTAGAATTTAGCGATCCGAATTTGGGATCCGAACGCAATCAAACTCGTCAGTGGGTTGCGATCGCGCGCAAACTGGCTAAGCGGTTTCACAAATATCGGCGAGAGTTAGCGATCGCGCGTGCTGAGTTGACGTGGCGCGCGAGTTGGTACGAGGAGTAAATTGTCCTTTATCAACGGATGTCTAGGTCGTGCGGCACGGTTTCCTTTGTCGTTGTTCGTTGGCAATTACTGATTCAGGCTATCGATAATTTCCTTCAAATCTCCCAGCGCTTGCGCCTGATATTCGCCCGTTTGTTGAGCTTGATTGACCAATTCCGAGATCGCGTCTAGCTTTTCTCGTACGTGGCCTATCCCCTCTTGAAACGGGTGTAACAGTTCGGAGGTGCGATTGACCGCCGCCCACAGTTCGGTAGCGGCGATTTGTTGTTGGTGCCAGTCTGCTTCAAGCTGTTGAACCTCTTGCTGCTGGCGATCGCGTTCTTCGATTTGTCGGGCGAGGGCTTCTTGGAGGGGTTGAATGCCGAGGCGCAATTGCTCGATTTCCCCCTCCATCCGCTGCAATTCTTCTTCTGTTTCCCGCTGTTGCACTTCGAGATCCCCCAGAACCGGTCCGAGGTCGATTTGCGCGCCCTCTGTGTCGCTGGCAATGCCCTGTCTCCGCTGAAAAACGCGCAGGTGTTGATTGAGAATGCTTTCGCGTTCTCGCACCTCGCGCCGCTGACCCACCAAGGTTTCGTCCAACATTTTATAGCGATCGCGCGCGTCGGCCAGCTCCTGCTCCAGGGAAATGCGATCGTAGTCGCTCGCCTCCGACAGTCGTTGTTCCACCTCCCCAATTTCTTCGCTTTCCGCCGTTAATTCTTCCTCTTGCTCGTTGACAAATTGCACGACTTGCTTTAAATCTTTCTGCAAACTCTCCACCTTTCCTTGCAATTCGCCCAGGGGCATATTTTCCAGCTCGGCAATATCCACTGTCGCGTGTTCCCCGGCAGATTCTCCCGCACCCGCCGCCAAGCGAGCCAGAGTGTCTGCAAGGTCGGTTTGCTGGTTTAATTGAGCCTTGAGCGCGTTGGACGCTTCTTCTTTCGCCGTCAGCGCCAGGGATTGCTCGTGTAACTCTTGTCGGGCCCCTTCGAGGGCAGAAAGGCTCTCCTGTAACTCAGAGCGGCGAACCTCCAGGACTTCGCTTTGACTGTCCGCCGTATTTTGCTGCTCGGTGGCTTGTGCGCGTTGCTCCTCAAGCTGCTGCCATTGTTGTTCGATACTGGCTTGTTGTTCGTTGGCTGTCGCCAGAGCTGCCTCAAAATCCTCTCGCAACTCCCGAGTGGGTCCGGCAGTTGTTTCCAAATAAGCCACTAATTCATAGAGTCTGCCAGCTTGCTCTTCATCCAACTGTCCGCCCGTTGGCTGCACTTCAGATTTGAGTTCTTCTAGCTTTCGCTGTTCGCCCCGCAGATGTTCCCACGCCTGCTCGAGTTCTTGGGTTTTCCGGTTCAGCTCTTCTTGGAGTCGTTGCGCCTCTTCCTTGGCGCGTTCGGCCTCTTGGAGTCGTTCGTCTACCCCTTGAGCCTCCTCCCGCATTTGGTCCAGTTGCGCCAGTTCTGACTCCAATTCCATTTGGCGCTGGTTGAGTTCTTGAGCTTGAATCGTCAACGACTGATTCCAGGCTTCGATTTCCTCGTCCTTCTCTTTTTGACCGACCATCAATTTTGAGAAGTTTTGCAGGAGGTTGACTAAGGTCGGGCCTCCGGGTTTGGGATTGCCTTGAATTTGGCGATTTCCCCCCACTTCAACCATAACCAAAGCGCCATTTTCCATGTTGGAAATGTCTTCTGAGGGAACGACTTCTTCCCCTTGGACGGCACTCCACGTTTGGTCGGTTCGCTGACAGGCCAGGAGTTTTAACTCCGTTGAAGCCTTGCCCATGAAACCACTTTTTTGCTTTCTGACTTCTGCAAGATACAGCACGCTGACGATCCCCTTGATGTATCCTTGACCTAGTTCTTCGCGATTGGCGATGCTCGATGACTTAAGAATATCCGATTCTCATCGCCGCGAATAGACGTTCTCGCTCGTTGGTTGCACTGCTCGTTGGTTGCACTGTCTGAAGGAGCGCGATCGCGACTCTCTAAAAGGATAACCACCCCCGGTCAAACTTGCCAAGCCCAACGGAGAAAACAAGCGCGCTTCGGTCGTGCGATCCGCGCGCGACCGACCGCGAATCCTCACAGCCGTATTTCGAGCGACAGTTAAAAATAGTTAACATTGAGAGCGTCTTTTTCCCAAGAGTGTCTAAGATCTTCTAACGAAGACCGCGCTCGAACGCGCCAGAGCGCAAAAAGCACTCGTGCCGATCGAGCTGACTTTTAATTTAGCACTCCTCAGCAGGTACGGGAACTTGAATTTGTAACTTGCGCGCGACCTCCGCGATCGCGCGCTCTAAGAGCGCCAAACGTCTATGCAGGGAACCCTGAACGAAATCGATATCCGCAGTATCCTGCAACTGATTGAACTCGGTCAGCGCACGGGGGAGTTATTCGTCGAGGCCTACAGCGGGGGAGGAACCTTTGACCTCAGCGACGAGAGAGACACAGCGCCGGACGTACCGGCAGACGAACGCTTTTGGCTGCTGTTTTTCATCAACGGACAAATTGCCTACGCCGCAGACCACAGCAATCGCAATCTGTCGCGCCTGCGGGAGTATCTCCACCGCCACAAAGCCGAGAGCGCGCTCTCGCAAATGGCACAAGCGCCAATGTCTTCGATGAACCCCCTGGAATATGCCTACCTATGGCTATTAATGGAGAATCGCGTTCTCACGCCAGCCCAGGGGAGGAATATTATTGAGAGTACGATTAAAGAAACTCTGTTTGACTTGTTTAACTTACGATCGGGGACCTTTAACTTTGAAATGGGACCGGCCTTAGCCCCGCAACTCACCGCATTAGAACTCGCCCCACTCGCCGCCTCAATCGCGCAACAAGTCCAGCAATGGAAGCAATTTTATCCCCATATTCAATCGCTCAATCAATGTCCGATTCTGACCGACCGCCCCCAACTCCAACACGTTTTATCATCCAGCGCCTTTGCCAGCCTCGAAAGTTGGAGCAACGGCAAAACCTCGCTCCGCCAATTTTCGCGCTACTTCAACCGCGACCCGCTAGCGATCGCCAAAGCCATTTATCCTTATGTTCAGCAAGGTTGGATTCAAATGTTAGAGGGATCCCCCTCGGGCGCATCCGTTTCCCCCGATGGCAATTCGGCTCTCAGCGCTCCCCTCAAGCCCAACTCCCCGCCCAAAATTGTCTGCATTGACGATGACATCAGCCTCGGCAAAACGGTAGAGTATATTCTCGAGCCGGAGGGGTATCGCGCGATCGCGATCGCCGAGCCCCTCAAAGCGCTCGCCCAAGTCTTTCAAATTCGTCCCGACCTAATTCTATGCGATATTGCCATGCCCGACCTCGACGGCTACGAAATTTGTGCGATGCTAAGAAGTTCGAGAACCTTTCACCCAACACCCATTATTATGTTGACAGGCAAAGAAGGCTTTATCGATCGCATCAAAGCGCGCAAAGTCGGAGCCACCGACTACCTCACCAAACCCTTTGGCGAAAGCGAATTGCTGATGCTTGTCGAAAAACACATCGGTTCGCCCGCAACCACAGCCCTCGATTCAGGAATTTCGTCAGACTAACTCCCGACGCAACCCGCGCTAGGCGTTTGCCAAGGAGCGATGAAGGATCGAGGAGAAATAAGAGATACTTAAATCTAGTAGGCCGTCAGTTTCAGTTCTAATGGGGAGCTTTGCATCACCAAATTGGCAAATCAGGCAGGGAGCTATGAGTAAAGTTTTAGTGGTCGAAGACAGCGTGGCTCAGCGGCAAATGATCTCAGACCTGCTCAAAAACAGCGGGTTAACGGTGACCATCGCCAGCAACGGTGTCGAAGCCTTAGAGAAAATTCAACAATATATTCCCGATATCGTCGTTTTAGATATCGTGATGCCTCAAATGAATGGCTACGAGGTTTGCCGCCGTCTCAAAGCCGATCCCAAAACCAAGCACGTCCCCGTCGTCATGTGTTCCTCCAAAGGCGAAGAATTCGACCGCTACTGGGGCATGAGACAAGGGGCAGATGCTTATATTGCAAAACCCTTTCAGCCCACAGAACTGATCGGGACGGTCAAACAGCTATTGAGAGGGTAGACAAAAAAGGTTATGGTTGGCAATTCAGGGTTTCCCACCGGCAACGGTCAAGAAATTTCCTCCGATATCGAAAGGCTCGAAACACCAGAAGGAGAACTCCACCTGCGCTTCTTTCTCAATTCTGGCAGCGAATTCGCCCTTTCGGCAACAGGAATCAAAGAGGTGATGAATCAACCCCCCGACCGCATTACCCCCATCCCCAACGCCTCGCCCCTGTTACTCGGAACGATTAACTTAAGGGGTCAAGTCATCTGGGTCGGCGACCTCGGTCAATTCCTCGGAGACTCGACGCTGCTCAATACCCAAAGACAAGAAATTCCAATTATCGCGATCGAAGATAAAGAAATTATCCTGGGACTCGCCATTGACACAATTGGAGAAATGCAGTGGCTAGATGTCGCTCAAATTCAAATGCCCAACAACGTCCCCAACAACATGGCCCCCTTCATTAGGGGCGAGTGGGTTTTCGACCCAGAATCAAGCGCCCCCCCTCTTCGCTTGCTCGACCCCGGCGCAATCTTAGGTGCGGTTCGATGGGCAGCTTGAGTTGAAGTGCAGATGAATTCTCACGCGGATAAGCGATAAAAATAAACTGAATAGTCCCCCGACAAGCAATTTAAAATTCACCCACTTGCGTATTCAAAATGAATCAAAGACAATTCCCCATTCGGACAACCCAAAACTCTCTCTCCCTCGGGAGAGTCCGTCGGGACTGAAAACAGGAGTTTCACAACAAAGTCCAACGAACAATCAATATTTTAAATCGTTCTCGCGATCTGTCTATTATAATTCCCCCCTCCCCCCAACAATCGCTCGCGAATGAAGCTGGAGAAGGCAAATGGCACAAGGTACCGACTATGCACAAGACTACAGTCAAGCTGAAAAAGCTTACTTACAGGGCAACTACGAAGATGCCGCTGCAATTATAGACCGCTTGCTCCAAGACTACGACGAAGATCCAGCGGCTAACCTCCTGCGAGGTCATATCTACTGTTACGGCCTGCAACAGTATCAGGTCGCCCAAGAACAATACGAAAGAGTCCTCCAACTCACAGACCAGCAAGACTTCATCGATTACGCCAACCACGGCATCGAAGATGTCAATCAATTTCGCTCCGGCGACCCGGAAGACGAGCTTTCCCCAGACTTACAAGAGGCTGAAAGCTTTGACAGCCTCAACGACTCCTACGAAGACTTAGAAGACCTATCCCACGCTCGCGACTTTAGCGAAGATCGAGACGAACAAGCTCTAGCCGACTTCGATTTTGAAAATCTCGACTCCCCCAACTGGGACAGCACCGACGAACAAACTTCATTTTCCCCGAGCAACCCGACTCCCTCGCCGGAGAGTCCCTTTGACAGCGCCCCTTCAGAATCTTCAGAATTTGACGCGCCCTTTGAAAACGACAACCCCTTCGGCTTCTCCCCAGACGACTCCAACCTCGACTGGGAAGAAGAGGCTACGCAATTTAATATGTCTTCGTTCGAGTCAACCTCAACGCCGTTCGACTCCCCCCAAACCTCAGACAGCCCAACGCTTTACGAAGAAGAATCGCCCTTTGGGGAGTCCCCCTCAGAGTTCGCTCCCTATGGAGAAGACGAATTTTTAGAGGAATCAAGCCCTCCCTTTGGCAGCGACAACGGGAGTAGCGATGAGGAATTGGGCAACTTTATCTCAGCCGAGGAAGGATTCGAGCCTCTCGAAGAACCCGACACCTTTGAAGAATTTCAACAACAAGAAACTTTCTTGATGTCCTCGGGTTTAGATGGCGAAGAATCGTTCTCCGAAGCTGATGCCTATGATTCCCCCGCACCCGAACCCGAAGCGGACTTGCCCGCCGAAGATGACCGAGATGACACCTCATTCGCTAATGGCAAATACCCCCAAGATAATTTCGACTTTGACGATTACGATCTATCGTTGGGCATTGATGCCTTCGAGCCCGACGAAGGCGTTGAAGCCCCTTCGAGTCCATCTCCCACCGAAAATCCCGATAGCTTCTTAGAAAATTTTGACGTTTTTGGCGACGAACTCGATAGCGTTCCCAATCTCAATCAAGGACTGCCTCAGACGGATATAGAGTTTAAAGATACCGCTGGCAATAGGGGGTCTGTCGATTCTGACTTTGGTTTTGGAATGAGTACGGAGTCAACGGGAAGCACTGCGGATGATAGTATGTTTAGCTTGGGAGCCACCGCAGATAGCGTTCCCTCAACAGACTTTACGAAAACTACCGAGCGCCCAGTCGAAGCGGCGGTCGAAGTCGAGCAGGGACCGCTCGCCTGGTTTGAAAATGCTCCCCTAACAACAAAGCAATTCCACACCGCTGTTGCAGCGGGAGCTGCAGCGATGGTGGCGATGGCAGTGGTTTTTTACGCGAGTCTCGAAACGGCTCCCAAGGAGCACAAACAGGTTCTCTTTCCGCGAATGCACATCGCGGGCCTGTTGATGGCGATGGTGGGTGGAGCGACCAGTTTTGGCACGACGCTGGTGTTGGGTCGTTCGGCAACTCGACAGATTCATCGCTCGACGACAGATTTACAATCGCAATTTGAAGCCGTCGCTCGGGGAAATTTGAATGCGAAGGCGACTGTTTATTCAGAAGACGAATTCGGACAACTCGCGGCTGGATTTAATGAAATGGCGCGGGTGATTTTAACCACCACCAGCGAGGCCCAGCGTCGGGCGGAAGAAACCGAGCAGCAAAAAGAAGACCTCCAGCGCCAAGTCATTCGCTTGCTCGATGATGTGGAAGGAGCGGCTCGGGGCGACTTGACCGTGCGCGCGGAGGTGACAGCAGACGTTCTCGGCGCTGTTGCCGATGCCTTTAACCTGACGATTCAAAACCTGCGGGAAATCGTTCAACAGGTGAAAGAGGCGGCGCGGCAGGTGAATCGCATCTCCGGGGAAAATGAGCAGTTTGCCCGGAATTTGCAGCAGGATGCCTTGCGACAAGCTGAAGAGCTGGCGGTGACCCTCAATTCGGTGCAGATGATGACCGACTCCATTCGTCGGGTCGCCGATAATGCAAAAGAAGCCGAAGAGGTGGCGCGTTCGGCAGCCGACGTGGCGCTCAAGGGCGGCGAAGCGGTGGAACATACCGTCTCTGGAGTGTTACAAATTCGGGAAACCGTGGCAGAAACGGCGCGAAAAGTCAAGCGTTTGGCCGAAGCATCCCAAGAAATTTCCAAAATCGTAGCGGTGATTGCCTCAATTGCCTCGCGAACCAACTTGTTGGCATTAAACGCTTCCATTGAGGCGGCGCGCGCGGGAGAAGCAGGGAGAGGATTTGCCATTGTCGCCGATGAAGTGCGACAGTTAGCCGATCGCGCCGCCAAAGCGCTTAAGGAAATCGAGCAAAATGTGTTACAAATTCAAGGGGAAACCAGTTCGGTGATGACGGCGATGGAAGAGGGAGTGACCCAGGTCATTGATGTGACGCAGCGAGCAGACCAGGCCAAGCGAGCGCTCGAGGATATTATTCAGGTGTCCAATCGCATTGACGCGCTGGTGCGGTCTATTACCGCCGATACCGTCGAACAAACAGAAAATACCCTCTCGGTGGCGCAAGTTATGCAATCGGTCGAGTTGACTGCCCAAGAAACCTCTCAGGAGTCGCAACGGGTATCGGCTTCCCTACAAACTCAGGTGAGCATTGCTCGCAGCTTGTTGGCTTCGGTAGAACGATTCCGCGTCGATACCACCGAGGGAGGTTAGTTTTATTGAATCATAAATAATGAACAATGAATAATAAATTCTATGAGTCCTACGCCTTCTCGGAACGAACTGAGTTTGTGGTTCTCTCGCCTGCTGGCAGCTTTACTGTTAGGCGGTCAGGTGATTTTGCACTTATTTAAAGCGAAGATTCATCGGCGAAATACCCTCGAGCAAATGGCGGTGGTCGGACCAGATTCCTTGACCATTGCCTTGATTACTGCCGGTTTTGTGGGGATGGTATTTACAATTCAGGTAGCCAGAGAGTTTATTGTATTTGGTAGTGGAAATTTAGTTGGAGGGGTGTTGGCGATCGCGCTCGCCCGAGAATTAACCCCCGTTCTCACCGCCGTTGTGGTCACCGGTCGAGTGGGTTCGGCCTTCGCTGCGGAAATTGGGACGATGCGCGTCACCGAGCAAATCGACGCGCTTTATATCCTGAAAACCGATCCCCTCGATTACCTCGTCATTCCGCGCTTTATTGCCTGTTGTGTGATGATGCCAGTTTTGACCATTTTTTCATTAATTACGGGATTAACAGGCGGTTTACTAGTTTCGGTTTCTTTGTATGGGAAAGAGATTAACCAACAAACCTTTCTCGATTCGATCCAAAATATGTTGGGTCTTTGGGACGTGGCGGGGGGACTCCTTAAGGCAGTCGTGTTTGGAGGATTAGTGGCCGCGATCGGATGCAGTTGGGGGTTAACCACCACAGGGGGAGCTAAGGGGGTTGGACAATCGACAACAACGGCAGTCGTGACTTCGTTGCTCGCCATTTTTACGGTCAATTTCTTTTTATCTTGGTTAATGTTTCAAGGGACGGGAAGCGGACTAATGTGAGAGCGATCGGCAATTTGAGTTAGGGTGCGGTAGGCGAGAAACTTTGCTCACTCGACGAAAGCGAAAGAAGTGATTTCCTCGCCCACCCGACAAAGGAAAGAGAACGAGCGCGATCGCGCGTTTCCCAGCCTTTCAAGCAAAGAAACGCGCAGCCTTTTCCCACCTAAGCCGGAACGACCTTCACCAAGTCGATCGCAACGCCATCCAAAGAAGATGAGTAACTATCGTGCTGTTGGAACTTGATCTGGAAATTACCATTGTGCAAGTTTAACCCGAAATTAGATGCTTGTTGGGTAAGGTCAACCGCCCCTAACGTCCAATTCGCTTCAGAACCAACATCAAAAGCATAAACCTCGTGCCAGTCCGTTCCGTCCTCGCTGATAAATACGCCATCAACACCCGCATCGTACTCGTTGGCTAAATCTAACCACCGGAAATTTAACTGCAAGTCCGTAGTCGAAAAATTACGGGCATCCAAATGGAGAATAGCCGCAGCCGTCGAGGAATCGCCGTTGTCAAACGCATCGCGCAGCAACATACTCTTAGTTCCCTTATAGGCACGAGCGCCGGTAATCTCTACGAGACCGTCGTTCGTTGTTTCCTGCGTCCACTCAACATCAAGACCAAATTCAAAAGAGTCCTTAAATTTAGGAATGGCAGCACTAGGTAAAGGCTCGACAACCGGCTTATCATTGGGTTCGTCTACTGGTTCGTCCTTCTCGCTCTTCTCGACTTTGATATCATCGATCGCAATGCCATCCAAAGGAGCCGAGTAATTATCGTACTGTTGGAACTTAATTTGAAAATTCTCAGACGGTTGCAAATAACTGCCCAAATCGAGGGAAACATCGGTCCAATTGGTCGAACTTCCCCCAGTCAAAGAATAAATTTCCGTCCAAGTCGTACCGCCATTACCGCTCACAAACACCCCATCGGAACCCGCATGAGATTCATCGCCCAAATCGAGCCAACTAAACTTAAGCGTTGCCTCGGTCAAATCCGACGTATCGAGGTGTAAAATTGCAGCCGAAGTCGCATAATCGCCGCCATCAACAGAATCATCCAGCAGAAGGCTAGAACTTCCCGATTTGGCATAGTCATCGGTGATTCGGACGCGACCTTCAGCAGAGCCATCCTTAGTCCACTCCGAACCAAATTCTCCCGATTCAAAGTCTTCACCATAGTCGGCCGAAGCAGCCTCGACAGATTCGCTGACCTTAATCTCGTCAATGGCAATTCCATCGAGCGGAGCTGAGTAATTATCGTGTTGTTGGAACTTGATTTGAAAACTTTCGGTAGCCGGTTGCAAATAACTGCCCAAGTCGAGGGATACGTCAGTCCAAGTTGAGGAAGAACCACCGGTTAGGGAATAAATTTCCGTCCAAGTGGTGCCGCTGTCATTGCTGACAAAGACCCCATCCAAACCTGCATTGGACTCATCGCCCAAATCCAACCAACTGAAGTCGAGTTGTGCGTTGAAAACATCCGACGGATCGAGATGCAAAATTGCAGCCGAAGTTGAATAATTGCCGCCATCAACAGAATCATCCAGCAGCAGGCTGTAGCTTCCCGATTTTGCATAATCATCGGTGACTCGGGCGCGACCTTCAAAAGTCGTCGATTCAGACCATTCAGAAGTCAAACTGCCTGCTTCAAAGCCCGTCAGATAGTCGAGGGCAGCGGGAACGATTTCGCCGCTGCCGCCGCTACCGCCGCCGCTACCGCCACCGCTATCCAACGCTTGAAAAGCATTTAATCGACCGCCAGTGACCGTTTTTCCTGCTAGCGAGGCGACCGGATCGACTGAGTTGAGAAGCTTATCTTTGACTTCTTGGGCGGTTAAGCTGGGATTTTGGGCCCAAACCAAAGCGGCTGCACCTGCGACGTGAGGACTTGCCATCGAAGTGCCGCTCTTGGAACCGTATTTCCCTTTGGGAGTCGTGCTGTAAATATTCGATCCGGGCGCACCCAAGTCAACGGACTTTTCGCCGTAGTTGGACGAGGAGGCGAGTTTGTCGCTATGGCTGGTGCGGGCAACGGAAATGATGTTATCGAGGTCGTAGTTGGATGGGTAATTAGCTGTGGTGTCGCCATTTTTGCCATCGTTTCCAGACGCAACGACGAAGAGTTGGTTTTGCTCTCCTGCGGCTTCAATTGCGTTGTATAGCGCTTGAGAGTAGCCGCCGCCGCCCCAACTGTTGTTGGTGAGGTTGACTCCCATCATGGTGGCGTATTCAATGGCTCTGACGGCGTTGAATGTAAAGCCGGAACCGTTGGAGCCTAAGAATTTGAGAGCCATAATCTTAGCGTCGGGGGCAACGCCAATAACTCCGATGTCGTTGTTGCCTCGGGCAGCGATGGTTCCTGCAACGTGCGTTCCATGACTGTGGTCGTCGAAGGGATCGCCGTCGTCGTTGGCGAAGTCGTAACCGTAAACGTCGTCAATGTAGCCGTTTCCGTCGTTGTCGATGCCGTCCCCGGCAATTTCTCCGGGGTTTTTCCACATATTGTCGATTAAGTCGGGGTGGTTGTAATCGACTCCGGTATCGACTACGCCGACAACAACGCCTTGTCCGGTGGAGAGATTCCAGGCTTCTGGCGCGTCAATATCAGCGTCTGCCTTTCCTCCGGTTTGCCCGGTGTTGTGGAGTCCCCATAGTTTGTTGTAACTGGGGTCGTTGGGCGTGCCTTGGACGGTTATAGTGAAGTTGGGCTCGATGTATTCGATGAGGTCGTGGTTGCTGAAGTTAGCGATCGCGTCGCTAACGCTCATGCTGTTGGTTTGAAGAAGCTGAAGTCCTGAGTGGGGTAGCTCTTCTATCGCAACTGCACCCATTTCCTCTTGGATAAAGCCGACTGCTTCTTCGGACTGAACTCCCGCTTTGAATTTGACGATCAGTTCTCCTGCTGCATAGTCTACGCCTTCGGTTAGGGCGTTGAAGTAAAACGGGAGTTGAGCCTTCGGAGGCGATGGAGGAGTATTGCTGACTGGCGCGCCCGAATCGGGATTGGTAACTGGTGCGACCGAAATGGGAACGGGATTGTTTGAGGTTGGGATGCTGGAAATGGGTGCGTCCGCGCTGGGAACGGGACTGCTTGAGGTTGGGATGCTAGAAATGGGTGCGTCCGAGCTGGGAACGGGACTGTTTAAGGTTGGGACGCTTGGGAAGACATCGATAAAGTTTGACCAGAAGGGTTGACTCGTGCTGTCTGCTGTTGCTTCGGGACTCGATGTCGGGAGGGTTTCGCTCGGTGCTGCGATCGCGGATGCAGGTTGAGCATCCCCGGCGATCGCATCGGTTCCTTCTGAGGTCGGGGGGTTCGACGAACGAGCCTCTTCAATTAGCTCTAAGAGGGCTTCACGAGCGAGGGAAAGGGAGTTGTTCTCGGGCGAGAAGGAACTCTTTTGACCGTTAATCTCCGACCTGGAGACAATCTCGATGTTGGGAAGTCCTGTTTGTCCCGTTGCACTATCTGCCGATATCGCCTGCAACATTGCTTCTGGAGAGCTGGTTTGATAAAGGCGGGCGAAGGCAGATATTAACTGCTCGATTGCGGCTTCGTCTGCAAGAAAGTCTGCATTCAAGAGTCCTTGAAGGATATCGGGCAAACTCATGGATTGTTCTGACATGGTGGCGCAATGATAGTTTTACTTGAAGGGCAGTCCCAATAAAGGTTCTTCTGCTCTCGTCTCGATTGAGGTAGCGAGCACTTTTACCTTGGAGACTGGTCATCGGCACCCGACTTTTACCATTTTATACATTTTTTTTTTTTTCGTGCCTCCGTATTAACCGAATATTTTTGGCAGATTTTTATGTCTTGGAATAAAAAAAAGGGATTACTGTTCCGTAGTAACCGAGCGATGGGTAGCGGCGACGCAAGCCGTTAAAATGGGATCGACATTGACCAGGTATCGAGCGTGCACGCCCCCAACAGGATCCCCAAAACCCAAAAGCCCGCGTTCAAGTCCATTCTTTTATGGCTTTGTGCGGTTTCAATTGTTATTTTTTTCCTTTCTCCCATTCTTTGGCAAGTCCTGACTTCGGTTAAATTCAACGAAGATATTTCAGCGATTCCTACCGTTTATTTTCCCAAAAGAATCACTTTAGAACATTACCGCGAACTTTTTGCGCGTCGCCCTTTTGCGTTATACATTTTCAATAGTGCTTGGGTGTCTTTGGTCTCTACTTTGCTGTGTCTGGCACTGGGTTCTCCTGCCGCCTATGCCTTGGCACGCCTAAAACTTCCTGGAGAAAACTTCATTCTCGCTGCTGTTTCAATTGTTACTCTTTTTCCCTACGTTCTGTTGTTTTTGGGACTATTAGAGGTTATTCGAGCATTGGGATTGGGGAATAATTATTTGGCGTTAATTGTTCCTTACACGGCGATCAATCTCCCGTTGACAATCTTAGTAATGCGCAGTTTTTTCCAGCAGTTGCCAAAGGACTTAGAAGACGCGGCGAAAGTTGATGGTTATAAAATGCTTCCCATGTTGTTAAAAATCGTTTTACCGATGACTTTACCTGCTTTGGTAACCACAGGAATTCTAGCGTTTATTTTTGCCTGGAACGAGTATATTTTTGCGTTAACGTTTATTACCCGGGATACCATGAAAACTATTCCCGTAGCGACGGCGCAGTTGAGCGGGACAACAATTTTTGATGTTCCTTATGGCGCGATCGCGGCCGCTACGGTTTTAGGAACATTTCCATTGGTAATTTTAGTTCTTGTCTTCCAGCGTAGAATTGTTCAAGGCTTAACGGCAGGGGCAGTTAAGGGGTAATTCGTCCTTTTTTGTCGGTCGCTTATCCTTTGTCCTGGTCTTAGAGCGGCTTCTTTTATAGCATCAAATTGTTAAGTAACTGAGAATAATGGCTAAACTAGAAATTAAAAATCTCAAGAAACAATATAGTCCCAAGGTGATTCCCGTTAAAAGTATCGATATTGAGGTAGAAGATGGCGAATTTCTCACCTTACTCGGTCCGTCGGGATGCGGTAAATCGACGCTGTTGCGCTTGATTGCGGGGTTGGAACAGCCCACAGAAGGAACGGTAGAAATTGGCGGACAAATAGTCAACGGCGTGGCTCCGGGCGATCGCAATATTGCAATGGTTTTTCAAAGTTACGCCCTCTATCCTCATATGAATGCGGCGGAAAACATCGGCTCGGCTCTGAAGTTGCGGAAATTATTTAGAAGCGAAATCGACCAGCGCGTTACCCAAGTGGCACAAAAATTGGGGCTAGAACACCTTCTCGATCGCAAACCGGGACAAATGTCGGGAGGACAACGACAGCGTGTCGCCCTTGCGCGCGCCCTTGTGCGCGATCCTGACGTTTTTCTCCTCGACGAACCGCTGAGCAACTTGGATGCCTTATTGCGAGAACAAGTCCGCGCCGACTTAAAACAGCTATTCAAAAAACAGAATAAACCTGTGGTTTATGTCACCCACGACCAGACGGAGGCAATGACGCTTTCCAGTAAAGTTGCGGTGCTTTTGGATGGATCTGTGCAACAGCTCGATTCACCTCACCGCATATATACGCAACCCGCCAATCAGTTCGTCGCCGGTTTCGTGGGGAGTCCGCAAATGAATTTATTAACGCTAAAAGTGCAAGGCGATCGCGCGATGCTCGGGCAATTCTCAATTCCCCTACCTCCCCTCAAAACCGTTCCGCCGCAAATTGTCTTAGGAATCCGCCCGGAAGATTTACGCCTAGCTACCTCAGACGACCAATATACAGTAGAAGGGACGATTTACTTAACCGAAAACTTAGGCAAGGAAAGTTTAGCTAGCGTTCGCATTCAGGAATCGGACATCACCCTGCGCGGATTATTCCCCGCCGACAATCGCAAAGAAGGCGAAACCGTCAAACTCGTGCTTCCCCCCAAGCAAATACACTGGTTCGACGTAAAAACAGGCGATCGTTTAAATTAATTATTTGTCATTCGTCATTCGTCCTTTGTCATTCGTCCTTTGTCCTTCGTCCTTCGCCATCCCCAACTCCCCATCCCCAACTCTCAACCCATCCGTTTCCAACTCCCTCAAGCACAACTCCCCGCCCCTAACTCTCAACTACATCCGTTACCTCCCCCCTCTCAACCCATCCGCTTCCCATCCCCTCAAGCACAACTCCCCGCCCCAACTCTCAACTACATCCGTTACCTCCCCCCTCTCAACTACAAACTATAATCGGTGTCTGGCGCAATCTCAATGCCCTTAGACATCCGGGCAACTTGGCGATCGTTAACCAAATCGCTCAATTCCTGGATTTGAATCCCCATATGCTGACAAGCTTCCTGAAGACTTTTCCAAAACGCCTCCGTATCTTCGCCGTAGCCGCATAGTCGGGTCGTCACCTCCAGTCCCGACTTGGCGTTGGCTGTGGCACAATCTACTAATTCGACTCCTTGTAAGGGTTTTGATGCTGCCATTTGTTAAAATCCTCTAAAATTAATACGAGCAAGGTCGAGCCAACCCTTGAGAGCGATCGCGACCTTTTAAGATTGTGTCACAATAGCGCAAAACTCTCTCCTTCGGCATCTTCCCCGAGGGAGAACGCCACATGGAACTCGCGAAAGATGTAACAATAAGTAGTGAAACACTAACCTATCCACAATTGGGTCGTCGTATCAGGCAATATACAGCGAATACAGACGTTTTATGAAACGTCCCTACTCATAACTCATAACTCATAAATGTTTTCCCTAACTCAAAGCGCTTCCCGACAGGGAGAAATTATCGAAGTTGTCTTTCGCAACGGCTGGGACTATATGCGCGGACTGCTGACGGGAGGCAAAGCCGGAGAACCCCGACTGCCTTCGCCCGAAGTATTGCGCAAGATTCTCGTCGAACTCGGTCCGGTGTACGTAAAACTCGGACAACTCCTGTCCACCCGCCCCGATATTTTACCCGGCCGCTACGTCGAAACGCTGACCGACTTGCAAGCCAATGTTCCTCCCGTTCCTTGGTCGGAAGTGGAGATGCAACTGCGACGGGATATCAAAAGACCCTTTGAAGAAATTTTTGCACGAGTCGAACCGATCGCGATCGCGGCCGGTTCCATCGGTCAAGTCCATCGCGCCACGCTAAGGGACGGTCGCGAAGTCGCCCTCAAGGTGCAGCGTCCGGGAATCGAATCCCTCGTCGCCCGCGATATTACTCTCATTAAAAGCTTAGCAGAACTGGTCTCCATTACCGAATTTGGCAAAGACTTCGACATCGTTACCCTCGCCGAAGAATTTACCACTGCTATTCAAGCCGAACTCGATTTTACCGCCGAAGCGGATTACACCGATCGCCTCCGCCGCAATCTTTCCCAAAGTCAGTGGTTCGATGCCAAGCGCATTATCGTCCCCCAAGTGTACTGGGAACTGACCACGCCGAAACTATTGGTCTTGGAATGGTTAGACGGTCTCCCCCTGTTAGAGTCGCAGTTGGCCCAGTCTCAGTCTGGGACAGCGACCAAAGGACGGCGACGGGAGGTGACAACGTTAATTTTTCGCGCCTTTGTCCAGCAAATTTATCTCGATGGCTTTTTCCACGCCGATCCTCATCCCGGTAATATCTTTTATCTTAGCGATGGTCGCGTTGCCCTCCTCGATTGTGGGATGGTGGGACGCATCGATCCGCGATCGCAACAAATTTTAACGGAAATGTTATTGGCTGTTGTGGATCTCGACGCGCAGCGATGCAGTCAGTTGACCTTGGAATTGGCAGAGTCGGGTCAACCGGTGAAATTAAGTCGTCTGGAAAGCGATTACGACCGAATGTTGCGCAAATACCACAATCTGAATCTCGCCCAAATTAACTTTAGCGAGGTTTTTTACGAAGTCTTACAGGTTTCGCGCAATAATAAAATTCGCTTGCCGGGAAGCATGGGACTGTTTGCCAAGGCATTGGCGAATTTGGAAGGGGTGGCGCGCGGTTTCGACCCCGACGTTAACTTTCTCGATGAAGTTAAACCGTTAATGACAGACTTATTTCGCCGCCAACTGTTGGGTGAAAATCCCTTACAAACGGTATTGAGGGCAGCGTTGGATGTCAAAAGTTTGTCGTTGCGATCGCCTCGTCAACTCGATCTTTTCCTCGATCGCCTGACTTCGGAAACCTTAAGATGGAATGTTAGCATTCGGGAAATTGACCCCCTCCGTCGCAGTCTCGCCGACTCTGCCAATCGTCTCTCTTTTAGCATTGTGGTGGGTTCGTTGATTATGGGGGCGGCGATTATTTCTTCGGGAGCGCAAACCTCTCAGTTGTCGATTATTGCTAATATTTTGTTTGCCGTTGCGTCGCTTTTGGGATTGTGGTTAGTTGTAAGTATCTTGCGCTCGGGACAACTAAGACAGTAATCAACGAATAATGAATAATGAATAATGCCTTTTAATCTTGCGAATTGGTAAATTTTCTGTAAAGCTGGAGTTTCACCCCTCCAATCGAATCGCCTCGTTATAGAGAAATTGCGATCGGGTGAAATACCCGCGACAATAACTAATGACAAAGAACCAATGAAAAATGACCCAGAACCAATGACGAATGACGAAGTAAATAGTGCCGCCCTACCCCCAACCCCATTATATGAGGGTGCAAGGGGGTCGGGGTTAAGGGGGTCGGCACACCAACTAAGCTCCGTTGACGAGGGACAAAGGACGAATAACAAAACATGGCATAAATTTGTTGCAATTATTGCCGTTCTCAACTTGCTTCTCGTCTTATTTAACCTTTTTTATCTTCCCCTGCGCGATGTTTACGTGCGGAACATTCCCGCGATCGCGCGCCTATACGATCCGGTTAAAAGTATCTCTCCCCACCCCGATACCCAACGCTATCTCAACACAGTGGATGCGCTAAAGGAACAAGTCGCCGCTACCGGACTGCAAGACACCAATACCCAGCTTCTCCTCCAAGACTTGCGCCAACAAAGCGTCGATCTCGTTGACGAAAACCCCTTTGCCGCCGCTAATAAGTTTGCTACCTTTGCCAAACTCAAACGGCGCATGGAATATCAACTGGACACCCTTTCGGCAAAACAAGCTTTTACTGCCTTTTGGAGTCCAGATTATTTGATGGAGATGGGTTGGGACAATGCCTTAGAGTTCTTTGACCGCAAAATTCAACCCCTTTTAAAAGTTAATTACTATCGTCCTATTGACGAAAATGGTCAAGTCGTCGATCGCTTTTGGCGCATCGATATTTATTTTATCCTCTTCTTTACCCTAGAATTTTTAGGACGAACTTTTCTTTCTTCTCGGCGCTACGAAAGCTTGAGTTGGGGAGATGCTATCTTACGTCGTTGGTACGATGGGTTAATGTTGCTTCCCACTTGGCGTTGGTTGCGCCTTCTCCCCGTGACGGTTCGATTACATAAGTCGGGTTTAGTGGATTTGAACCGCATTTTAGCCCAAATTACCCACGAACCGGCGGCTTATTTGGCCGATCGCACGTCTACTTTTCTCTTAGTCCGTTTAATTAACCAAACCCAAGAAGCAGTAGAAACGGGAGAGATGGCAAAAGCGCTGTTACAGCCCCAAGAGTATATTCAAGTTAGCAATATTGATAAAGTGGATGTTATTAGCGATCGCATCCTCCAACTGGCAATTTATAAAGTGCTTCCCCAAGTACAACCCAATGTCGAAGCATTGCTGCGTCATAGTTTGAGAGGTGCGTTCAAACAGTCAGATTTTTATCAAGCCTTTCAACAAATTCCGGGAATGTCAGCACTTCCGGCGGACGCGATCGAACAATTGTCCGATTATCTGGCCCAAGCGACTTACGAAGTTCTCGCCACATCCTACTCCGATCTCCAAGGACGGGAATTATTCGATCGCCTAACGCAGAATTTCAAACAGGCGTTGAAGCGGGAGTTACAGGATGAGAAGACACAGCGGGAGTTGCAAGTTTTGCTGTCTCAGTTGCTAGAAGAGTTAAAGTTAAATTATATTCAACAATCGCCACAATCGGATCCAGAAGCCACTTTAGCCGAAGCCGAACAGTTGGTCGGCGATCGGTGATGATAGAATAAACTTTCTTCAGTCGGTCGCAGCAATAACTTTTGTCCGATCCCAGTCGCTAAAACAGCAAAAAAGGAAGAATCTAGAAAACGGCGAGTAACAAAGATAAAGTAGGAGAGGTAGGAAACGTAGTTTTTTTTAATCTTAGAGGCGAATTCTCAAACCCCCGTCTAAAATTAAAATCGCCAACGGAATTAGAACGTTTAAACGAAGGACTGAAATCCCAAACCCGGAATGCTAGTCCCTACTTGCAAGCAGTCTTCAATAAATTGCCGATTCCCCGAAAAATGCTGAACTCCCGATGGAACCTAATTCGTTTTTTGCGCGTTTTCCCTAACAAGAAAAAGCAGAGACAATGGACGAATTTACTGAGTTTGTTTGCACTCAGTTTACTGCTCGTAACAGCGACAGTTCCAGCAATCGCGCGCTCTCCCGAATCTCCTCCCACCGCACTTCAAGCCCCCGTCGAACAAAGCGATCGCGTCGCCCAGCAAAATCCCTTACAGGCAGGACGGCAATTTTACCAAAGCGGACAATACGCCGAAGCCGTCAACCTCTGGCAACAAGCCGAACAAAGCTATTCCACCTCTCCCCTTAACCGCATTCAAGCCCTCAACTATCTCTCCCTGGCTTACCAAAAACTGGGACAATGGAGCCAAGGTTCAGAGGCGATCGCGCGCTCCCTAAATCTCTTAGAAACCGTCGCTGGTAGCGAACCCAGAAGAACCGTCCTTTTAGCCCAAGCCCTCAATGTCCAAGGCCATCTCCACCTCGCCACCGGACAAACCGAAGCTGCCCTGCAAACCTGGACAGAAGCCGAAAGCACCTACGAACGCGCAGGCGACATCAGAGGCAAACTCGGCAGTCAAATCGACCAAGCCCAAGCCCTACAAGCCCTGGGACAATACCGACGCGCCCAAACCCTCCTCAAACGACTCGTCGCGAACCTGCAACTCCAACCCGACTCCCTCCTGAAAGCCGACGGACTGCGGAGTTTGGGAAATGCACTTTCGACCATTGGCGACTTCGAGGAAGCCAAACTCCTGCTCGAGGAAAGTTGGGCCATTAGTCAAGACCTAGAAGCAGAAGGCGACACCGCCCAAACCCTACTCAGCATCGGAAACATCGCACGAGAACTCAACCAAGACGACGCGGCCAAAGCCTACTACCGACAAGCCGCCCAACAAGCCAAAACCGCCATCGGGCGCGTCCAAGCCCGACTCAACTTCCTCAGTCTCCTGGTCCACATCCAAGAAGGGTCCGAAGCCAAAACTGCCATCCCCAATCTTATAGCCGATCTGTCCGTCCTCGCGCCCAGTCGTTCGGCGATTTATGCCTGGGTTAACTTAGCCGAAAATGCGATTAAACTCGAGGAACAAAATAGTTCGAGCGAACATCTTGAAACCATCGCTTCGGGACTGGCCACCGGGGTGCAACAAGCCCAACAACTCGGAGACCGCCGCGCCGAAGCCTATGCTCTCTATCAACTGGGCAAGCTTTACGAAACAACCCAGCAAACCCAAGAGGCGGCAGATTTGACCCAGCAAGCGCTGAGTATTGCCCAAGAAATTGACGCAGCCGACCTGATTGCCCGCACCGCAGCCCAGTTGGGCAGTTTGCTGCGACAACAAGGAGAACTCGACGGCGCGATCGCGGCCTACCGCACGGCATACCACAATCTACAATCTTTGCGCAGCGACCTCGTGGCCATTGATACCAATGTCCAGTTTACCTTTAAAGAGAGCGTCGAACCCATTTATCGGGAATTGGTGAGTTTGTTGTTGACTCCCCCCACCATCCCCCCTTCTATACCCCCCTCAGTCCCCCCTTCTACAAAGGGGGATGAAGGGGGGTCCCAAGAAAACCTCAAACAAGCCCGCGAAGTCATCGAAGCCCTTCAACTCGCCGAACTCGATAACTTCTTTCGCGATGCTTGTCTCGACGTAAAATCCGCTCAAATCGACGAAATCGACACCCAAGCAGCCGTAATTTATCCGATTATTTTACGCGATCGCCTCGAAACCATCGTTGCCTTACCCGGACAACCGTTGCGCCATCACGCTATCCCCGCCAGCAGCGAGCAAGTTGAAACCCTGGTACGGCGAATACGTTCTTCCCTCTACATCGGTTTCTCGAAATCAGAACGTTTGAAGCGATCGCAACAACTCTATAATTGGCTATTGGGTCCGGTGGAAGATGAGTTAGAACGCAGCGGCATTTCTACCATCGTCTTCGTCCTCGATGGCGCGTTGCGCAACGTTCCTATTGCCGCCCTCTACGACGGCCAACAGTACGCCATTGAAAAATATAGTATCGCCCTCAGTTCTGGGTTGCAACTTTTTCCCCAAGGCTTACAAAAACAAGAACTCAACGCCTTAACTGCCGGTTTGACTGAGGGCCGTCAAGGGTTTTCTCCCCTTCCTGCGGTGAAAGAAGAAGTCGAAGACATTGCCACCGAAGTCAACTCCAGCGTACTACTCGATCGCCAGTTTACCCGCCAAGCGTTTCAAGAAAAAGTTGACAGCAGTTCTTTCCGAGTCGTTCATTTGGCAACCCACGGACAGTTTAGTTCCAATCCTGAAGAAACCTTTTTATTAACCTGGGACGGCAGACTCGATATTCAAGATTTCGATCGCGTCTTTCAAAAAAGGAGAGTGGGTATTCTGCAACCTATCGAACTACTGGTTCTAAGCGCCTGTCAAACCGCTTCGGGGGACAATCGGGCGGTTTTAGGATTAGCTGGACTCGCCTTGCGATCGGGCGCTTACAGCACCATCGCTAGTTTGTGGTCGGTCAACGACGAATCGACTGCCGAGTTGATGAGCGAATTTTATCGCCAACTGGCCCGAGGCGATCGCGAACTCGCCAAAGCCGAAGCCTTACGCCAAGCCCAACTCAGTTTATTACACAACCCTCTATACAACCATCCCTATTTTTGGTCTGCCTTCGTCCTTGTGGGCAACTGGTTGTAATCTCGCGGTTTTTGTTATTATTCCTTATTTAGAGACAGAACTCTTTGAGTATCAATTAAGTGAAATTGACCGGCATTCTCACTAATTTAGTGTCGTTGGGATTTTAGCAGAAGTGTTGAATGATAGAAATCTTTTGCAAAAAAATGCCCCCAATCTGGTAAGCTGGGAGCGTGAATTTCAAAAATAACTAACTATGATTGTATCGAACTTCCCAGAAATTGTCAAAAA
>JAXHVQ010000070.1:0-30151 GCA_034189065.1 Cyanobacteriota bacterium | reverse complement strand
AGGGACGTTTGGCGATGTTGGATGGACCGCTGTTGTGTTTTGCCCTGCTGACGCTGTTGTGCGCGCTGCGCTGTCGCCGAGATTTGCGCTGGGGGTGGGGCGTGGGGTTGGGGTTGAGTTTGCTGGCGCTGACGGGGGGGTTGAGCGTTTGGGCCATTGGCGCGATCGCGGTTTTGTTTTGGCTGTGGGATACGCCTCGGTTGTTGCGATCGGGTTATGTGGCCCTGGGGCTACTTTTGGGCGGTTTGCCCGCGATCGCGTGGTTGGCGGTTCTGGGGTGGCACGCTCGAGGGGATTTCGGTTCCCTATGGCAGCAGATGGTTGTTGCTGGGGCTTTGACCACTTCCCTCGATGATGTTGGGGGCGCAATGGTAGCGAGCTTGCCTTGGCTGCCTTTTTGCCTCTGGGGGCTGGCTTCGGCTCGAAATCATCATTCCTGGGGTTGGGCGAAGTTGGTTTGGGTGTGGAGTGGATTTTATCTCGCTATAGTGCTTCCCCTCTCTTTCTTCATAGCGATTTCGCCCATGCCCCTTTACCCCGCTCTCGCTTTGGCGGGTGGGGCTGCTTTGGCTGAGGCGAGAAGTTTCCCTAGCTATCGCCCCTATCCGCGCTTTTGGTCTTTGGCGTTGATGGGGATGGCTATGGGCGTTATGGGTCTCTGTCTTTTTCTCGGTTGGGGGCGCGCGGCAGAGGCGGGTTTAATTCGTCTGTTTGCCTGCATTGCCCTCACCCTGAGCGTTGTTGCTGTTTTGGTTCAGCGACAAGACCGCCAATTTGTGATTATGCTATTTTGGGGTCTTTATTTGTCGCTGCTTCTGGGTGTTAGTTCTCCCTACTGGATTTGGAATTTGGGATTGATGTAGGCATTGGACGCGCGAATTTCAGACTGAGTAGGGTTTGCTGAATAAGTGTTGTGATGAGCAGGGGAGCAGGGGAGCAGGGGGAGATAGTACATTTGGGGCGATCGCAGTGCGCCGAACAGAAATGAATTTTTCCCGCCGAAGAGCGAAGATTTAAGCAACCCTAATAAACCGCTTCGCGCATTGATTAATCGGGTTTGCCGCTTTGTGCAGCAAGCCCTGAGTAGAGATGTTGTAGAAAACCTCCCTACTCGGCTCGCTCTTGGCTGCTTCTATTTCCCACCGATTGCACAATTTACGTGGGATGTGAATTAAGTCGGAGCGTTACGACTTAAGGCAGCTATGCTGAGGGCAGAGGGCAGAGGGCATTGGGTAGTGAGAGTCTAAAACCTAAAACCTAAAACCTAAAACCTAAAACCTTTTATTGTCCTTTCGCCCTCAATCCCTTTTTTATAGTACATACGAACTTAACTTTTTGACGAAGGAAGAGGTTATACCCAAGGAACGCGCATCGTCCATCTTCCTTCCTTACAATTTGTCTTATTCGTCCATATCTTCCTCATCCATATCTTCAGCATCGACTTGTTTGAGATGAATGTGCTTCCGTCCCAGGGTAATTTCAAACTCATCACCCGGCACGAGTCCCATTTTTTTGGTGTAGGCCGAGCCAATGAGAAGATTGCCGTTGGACTGAACGCTAATGCGGTAACTGGCGGAACGTCCCCCTCTGCCGTGACCGTTGGAGGTACTATCTAACTCAATGCCCTCTGCATCAATTAAGGCGTTGAGGAACTTCATCATGTTCACTCGTTCGATGCCATTTTTGGTGACGGTGTAGTAACCGCACTCTTTCGCCTTTTCTTCCTTGCTCAGGTTGCCTAGCTCTTTGACTTTCTCGAGGAGTTCCTCTCCTGTTAAGGGAGTGGGATCCGACTTTTTCTTTTTGTTCATTAACTTCTCTTGCCCGTTAGGGGTTCAACTATTGCTTTGTCGAGGAACTTGACAATTCCTCGACGAAATTAAGGTCTCGTGGAGTAACTCGATTCCATCGACCTTCTTATCAAACTATATTACACCTCGCACGTCAATATGAGTTTAAATTATTTACAAATTAAGGGAAAGCGAACCAGAAATCGGTCACAATAAATTCAGAGATAACTATCGACTCCATAGTGGGGAACAACAACAAAGATGAAGCTAACCCATCGCGGGCATTACAGCGTGAAGGCTTTGCTCGATTTGAGTTTACAACCGCAATTCGGTCCGACTTCGGTAGCCGCGATCGCATCTCGCCAGAATCTCCCCGCTCCGTACCTTGAAAAACTACTTATTGAAATGCGTCGTGCGGGTTTAGTTCGTTCGGTGCGCGGCGCTCGCGGGGGCTATCAATTGGCGGCAGAACCGGCTCAAATTAGCCTCGGACAAATTCTGGCGGCGGTAGGAGAAACAATCGACCCTCTGCCGAGCTACGAGCCGGATGTCGCCCAAGCAGAAGATTGGGTAACTTTCTGTTTGTGGCGGCGACTTCACCAAAAGCTTAAAGAATCTCTATATAGTATTACCCTCGCTGAGCTATACTATGATGCGCGCAGTTGGCAAGCGTCCCAAGGGGAAGAAACCAGTTTTGTGGTTTAGGACTCGGATGCGGGGGACTCAGTAGCGAAGAAGTTGTAATTAGGCGGAAGTTGAAGGTTAAATATTTCAATAAAATGAGGGAAAGGACGGCTGAGGACAAAAGACCAATGGCGAGGGATGAAAGATCGAAGAGTCGAACCCATGAAGGCGGGTGTCACTGCGGTGCGATCCGCTTCCAGGTTGAAATTGACAAGTATGAAGCTATCGAGTGCAACTGCTCGATTTGCCGCAAAAAGGGATTTATCCATTTAATTGTTGGGCGCGATCGCTTTAAATTGCTTCAAGGGACGGAACAGTTAGCCACCTATACGTTTAATACGGGGGTTGCTCGACATTCTTTTTGTCGAATCTGCGGAATTCACGCTTTTTATCGCCCTCGTTCCCATCCCGATGCCATTGATGTTAATGTTCGCTGTTTGGATGAGGATATTCTCTCTCGATTTAAGATTGAACCGTTTGATGGGGTTCATTGGGAGCAAAATGCTAGCAAAATCCAGGAGGGAGTTAGGTGAATTTGAATTTATAGGGAGTGAAGGATCGACTTAATTTTTTATGGAACCGATCAGATGCGCGATCGCGTTAGGCAGCAATTTAGGCAATTCTCGAACCATTGTTGAGGGTGCGCTTTCAAACTTGGCTCAAAGGCCGGCGATCGCGCTAATTTCCCATTCGAGTTGGTACAAAACAGCGCCCGTCGGTCCGCCGCAGCCGGACTATATTAATGGATGTGCGATTTTTGAGGTTCGACTTTCTCCACAAGCCCTCTTGGAGGTTTTATTGGAGGTAGAACAACAATTCGGCCGCGTCCGTCGAGAACGCTGGGGACCTCGCACCCTAGATTTAGATTTATTATTATTTGGCGACTTAATTTTAGAAACGCCGCCGCTTCAAATTCCCCATCCCCGCATGAGAGAACGGGCATTTGTACTGGTTCCTTTAGCCGAAATTGCCCCCGACTGGATCGATCCGGTGACGGGAATGGCGATCGCGCAACTCCTCGAAGCGGTAGACTGTTCTGGTGTCTATCCTTACCAAAGTTCGATGTCCGACGCGAAAGAACCGCCTCAAATTCTCAAGCAACGCCTTCTCTATCAAGGTCGCAAGTTTAATTTCGATGTCAATCATTTGCGTCTTCCCAATGGTGCAGAAGGGGACTGGGAGTGCATTCGCCATCCCGGAGGCGCGTTGGGCGTTCCCGTGACGCGAGAAGGCAAGTTAGTCCTCGTTCGCCAATATCGGTTTGCCATGGAGGGACGACTGTTGGAGTTTCCCGCCGGAACTATTGAGTCTCATGAAGAACCGCTTTCAACGATTCAGCGAGAAATTGAGGAAGAAACCGGTTATAGCGCCAAGGAATGGAAGGATTTGGGGCGATTTCCCATTGCGCCGGGATATTCGGACGAGTATATTTATGCGTTTCTCGCCCGGGATTTGGAAAAGTTAGATAAACCTCCCGCACAGGATGAGGACGAGGATATTGAGGTGGTGTTGATGAGTCCCGATGAATTTGAGGAAACTGCGCGATCGCGCGATACAATTGATGGGAAGTCTATTGCGAGTTATTTTCTCGCGCGTCCGTTTTTGTAGGGGATGGGAGTAGGGACGTTTCACCCAATGTCTCTTGGGAAATTGTTTGAGAATTGCCCGCATTTGCGTTCCAAAGCGGACTGAAGGAGTTGGAGGGCGCGATCGCAACCGGGATATTCGTTGGGGAAACGGGCTAAAATTTCAGCCGATTCCAGAACGCCGCCTCGAATTAAATAAAGTTCGTTGGGATTTTCGATCTCCTTTAACGTTTCTTGAAGTAAATCGAATCCCGATTCTTGTTTGCCTAAGATAATTTGATTGAGCGAATAATAAAGTCGATCTTGTATATCGTCTTTTGGGCAGTTTTCAAAACTTTCTTGGAATTTTTGTCGTGCGGCTTCAAAATCCTCATTGAGACTCAAAGCTAAGCCGAGATTAAAGTAGGCATGGAAAATAGATGGATTGAGAGCAATTGCTTCTTGAAGAAACTGAACTGCCTCGTCAGTATTTCCTTGAAACAAATATAAAAAGCCAATATTATTTTTTAGGATAGCATCACTGCGATCGATTTCAGCTAGTTTTTTTAAATATTCGATAGTTTTATCAATGTTGTTTAACGAGTAAAATATGATAGCAATTAAACGGTATAAATAATCGTCATTAGTTGAATTAAGTTCTATCGCTTTTTCAGAGCTTAATAATGCCTCTTCATACCTTCCTAAGTTTGCTAAAACAAAACCTCGGAATCGCCAAGCATCGTGATAGTCAGATTTAATTTTTATTGCTTTATCGTAGCTAATAATTGCCTCTTCATACTTACCTAAGTAGCGCAGAGCATCACCGTGATTTCCCCAGGCAACATGGTTATCAGGTTTAATTTCTATTGCCCTCTCACAACTGGAAAGCGCCTCTTTGTATCGTTTCATGCTGAGTAGGGTGTTACCTCGGCTACCCCAGGCATAATGAAGATCGGGCTTAATTTCTATAGCCTTATCAAAACTGGTAACTGCTTCTTTGTATTGTCCCAAATTGTCTAAAGCGTCTCCTCGATCCATCCAGGCATAATAGTAATCGGGTTTGAGTTCTATAGCTCTGTCGTAGCTAACAAGCGCCTCTTCATCTCTTCCTAAATAGTGGAGAGCATTGCCCCGAAGATTCCAGGCATTATCACCGTCAGGCTTAATTTCCACAGCTCTGTCGTAGCTGGAAAGCGCCTCTTCATATCTTCCTAACTTACTTAAAACAAAACCTCGGCATCGCCAAGCATCGTGATAATCTGGTTTTATTTCAATAGCTTTATCATAGCTAGTCAGTGCCTCCTCATATCTTCCCAAATGGCGCAGAGCATCGCCTCGATTGCCCCAAGCAGCGTTGAAATCTTGCTTCAGTTCTATAGCTTTATTACAGTTAGCAAGCGCCTCTTCATATCGATCTAGATCGAGTAGAGTAAAACCCCGAGCGCGCCAGATATGGGAATCGTCAGGTTTTATTTCGATAGCTTTATCAAAGCTGGCAATTGCCTCTTCGCATCTTCCCAGACTGTCTAGAGCATCGCCTCGATTTTTCCACGCTTTGTGACAATCCTTTTGAACTCGAATTGCCTTATCATAACAGGAAATCGCTAACTCGCGATCTTTGCCGCTCGCGAAGAGCAAACCCTGTTTAACCAACAAATCGGCAAATTCTACATCCTCTAGTTCGCCTCGATCTAAAACCTGCCGTAACTCTACGATTTTCTCTACCCGTTCTTCTTCCGAAAGCTCGCAATATTCGCTGTACTTCGACTGCTTTACCCATTCAATCGCCTGTGGCTCCTCCCCATCTTCCGGAATTTCAAAAAAACCCGATCGCCAATCATAAAAATCCGGCGCGCGAAAGATAAAATACTTCACGGCAAATCGGGGCAACAAAAACACGATCGCGCAGGGCAAATTATCCCGCAAACACTCCCGCATCAAATTCAAATGGTTCAGCAACGGTGGCACGTCTTGCCAGTCGTAATTGTGAATTTGTTCTTCATCCCAACCGAGCTGGCGTTTCGCATCTTCGTAGCCGTAAAGTGTCTGTTCTACTCCCCGCACGACTAAAATTTTAAACCCTTCCCGTTGCAAGCGCTCCTTCGCTTCCCTATAAAATGTCCTCGACTCTCGATCGAGTTCCATCACCGCCACTGCTGCCTTGCCAAAACGCGATCGCAATCTTCCTATGGTTTCTGCCCCCTTTGCCGGACTGCACTGCACGAAAAACCAACCCGCACCTTGATGGCGACTAATGGCGCGCATTAATTGTCCGAAAACTTCTTCCTCGGTTTCCGGCGGCAATTCCGTCTCATCCCAATCGAAAAACGCTTCACCCTTCATCGCTCGCTCTCCGATACGCTTCCCACCGTTCCTTAAATAATTTCGCTCCCCAAATCAGCGGATGCACGTCGTACCATTCGATTCGCTCTTCATCTTCGTTATAAAAACAATATTCGAGAATGCAGCGCTTTCGCAGCAAATCGCGATAGGCATCCTCATTAATCCGTCTCTTTGTGTCGCGAACTTGCAACAATAACGGCCATTCCGCCTCCAATAAGGCCTCCATGTAACCCCGCCGAAACTTAGCGATCGCGCGTTTTACTGCCTTCTGCGCGATCGGCAACCGTTCCATTTGATTCACCGCCTCGCGCGCCATGTGCATCAAATCGCGCAACTGTCCGCCGCAGCTAAAACACAACAGTCGCAACGTTTCTTCTGAGTCGAATACCTGCGGCACCAACTCGCGATCGCATACTGCCAAAACGCGCCGCGCGATCGCCGTCCGCAGCTTATCCATCCCCTCTTCCAACACCTCACCTTCGGGAGACTGCACCATCACCATTGGCAAAATTTGAATCTTGCCGTAGATATTTTGCAGCTCGCTGGATGAGGCAGAATAAAGGAGCGAAATCGGCGCGGTGTAAATGATATGACAGTCTAGCGATCGCATTAACTCCGAGCGATTGATGAAAATGTCTTCGAGGTTCGTAAAATTACCGTCGCCCTTCGGATTTTGAACGATGCGATCCAAGTTATCCGCAATGACAACCAGACGATTTTCGCCGCCCATCACTTTCGCTTTGGCGTTATGAATAAACTGATTCAATGCCTGCACGAGCGATTCAGTATTGGGTTCGACTAACTCGCGAATCTGTCGCCGTTTATTGGGTTCGGTGCGAACGGCTGCCGTAATCTTAGCAAATTGCGAGACTGCCACGTCGAGATTGAGCTTTTCGAGCTTCACTTCAGTCAACGCCAAATCCGTCAATTCCTCCCAGCGATCGCGCAACCAATTTTCAATGGGCGAAGTATCTGCCCGATTCTTCAACTTTCCCAAAAGTTGCCGCGTACAAGATAGCAAAATGTCTTGATATTGGGTGTCTTGAAAGCTCAAATCCCCCGCGTCATCCGTCGCCGCCGCAAAATAAACCGTCAAAAACTCGCTCTCTTCAAGATATTTTGCCAACCGTAACAATTCGGTAGACTTGCCACCGCCGCGATGCCCGGAATACAACTGATAGGTGTTATTCTCATCTTTAGTAATGTAGCCGCCTAATTCGGTGATAATATCTTCGTCGCCGCGCACCGATTTACAGTCCACATAACGCGGATCGCCCGGTTCGAGGGGCATATCGGGCTTAAAGGAATTGAATAGAGCCTTGAGAAGCGCGGTATCTGAAGTCATGGTGGCAGAAAAGTGAGGCTTGATTTTAGATAATATAGCGTTTTCATTTGAGTTGTAAAATCTTGACGGAAGAATTAAGAATGGAAGAGTATAGCGTTTTTCAAGTGGATGAGGTACACTTTCCAATCTAAAGTCCCCCTTTTTAAGCGGTTCCCCCCCTCTTTTTAAGCGGTTTCCCCCCTTTTTTAAGGGGGGTTAGGGGGCATATCTTATACCTCACTCAAACGAAAACTGCTATAGAAGAATTCAAGAGGCTTTGAGGAGTTACTAAAAGTATGTAATATTCTTCTACTATTTATATTTCATTGGTCAACGCTATAGATGTTAAACTGCGACGCATTTAAAACATTGGCGATTTTCGCTCTCCTTCGGCAAAGATGCCTTAATGTTTCGTGAAAACCTGCGATCGCAGTTCCTTTCGCGCGATCGCGTCAAACTCTGATTTAAATTTACATTAACTCAGCCAATTTTAAACCCACCCTTGCAATCGCCGAACCAGGTCTGGTACTTGCAAAACTCCCTCAATGCGATCGACTGGCTGACCGTTTCTGAACAAAACGAGAGTGGGTAGCGCTTGAATTTGATACTTGGAAGCCAATCGAGGATACTTGTCTGTATCAATTTTGACAACTTGCAATTGATGATTCATTTGAGCATTAATCTGCTCGAGAATGGGAGCCATCATTTGGCAAGGACCGCACCAAGTTGCATAAAAGTCAACCAACACCGGGAGTTGTGCGTTGTTCAACAGGTCTTCAAAACTGGAAAATTGCTTTTTAACAGCCACAATCTTAGATAGGGAAGAATAAGGATATCGGTAGAACCCAATTGTATTGTAGAATCTTTGGATCTAAAGCGAGACAGAGGATATGGAAGTTTTGCCAGAACAGTTACAAAACTTGAAAGAGAAAGTCGCCGTTGTGACGGGTGCCTCGCGAGGAATTGGTCGCGCGATCGCCTTAGCGCTCGCCAGCGAGGGAGCCACCGTCGTCGCCAACTACGCCCGTTCCAGTACCGCCGCCGAGGAAGTTGTCGCCGAAATTACCAATGCGGGGGGAGTCGCGATCGCATTCCAAGCCGATGTCTCCCAAAGCCAAGAAGTCGAAACCCTGATCGAAGAAACTAAGGCAAAATTCGGTCGCATCGATGTCTTAGTCAACAACGCCGGAATTACGCGCGATACCCTCCTGTTGCGCATGAAACCCGAAGATTGGCAAGCTGTGATTAATTTAAACCTCACCGGCGTTTTCCTCTGTACCAAAGCCGCCAGCAAGCTCATGATCAAGCAGCGCAGCGGCAGAATTATTAATATCGCCTCAGTATCAGGACAAATGGGCAATCCCGGTCAGGCTAATTATAGCGCGGCCAAAGCAGGTGTTATCGGCTTTACCAAAACCGCAGCCAAAGAACTAGCATCTCGCGGAGTTACCGTCAACGCTGTCGCTCCCGGGTTCATTGAAACCGACATGACGAGCGATCTCAAAGCTGAGGAAATCTTGAAATACATTCCCCTCTCGCGCTACGGCAAACCCGAAGAAGTTGCAGGTATGGTTCGCTTTTTAGCAGCAGATGCAGCCGCCGCTTACATTACCGGGCAGGTGTTTAATGTTGATGGTGGTATGGTGATGGCTTAGGTGTTTGTCATTGGTCATTGGTCATTGGTCATTGGTCATTTGTCATTGGTCCTTTGTCATTTGTCATTTGTCATTCGTCATGGGTGACAAGTTAAGCTTGAAAGCGATGTCCTGTGTAGGGTTCAAACTCTAAAAAGACGGAACGGCACAAACCCCAAGAGCCACCGACTCAAGTTCGCCGCTAAAAGCGCCCACTCCGTTGAAACCGACTCTTTACTCGATCTAGATTATTAACCCGTTTTAACGGGTTTTAGCTATGAGCCATGAACTTTAGTTCTTGGCGGACGCGACGTTTTATAAAACGTCCCTACTCAGAACTCATAATATGCTCTGGAACTACGTAACCCCCGGCATTCCCGATACGCTCTTTGAACGACTGCCCGGAATCCCCTTAAGCAAACGAGAAGTGCGCGTGTTGCTGCTGTCCTCTCTGCGCATGGAACGCGATTCGGTACTGTGGGATATTGGGGCGGGAACGGGAACGATCCCGGTCGAAACTGGCCTGCTGTGTCCCCAAGCGAAAATTATAGCGGTGGAGCGCGATCGCGATGTGGCTAACTTAATTCGCAACAATTGTACTCGTTTCGACGTAACCAACGTTGAGGTGGTGGAAGGGAATGCACCCGAATGCCTCGACTCTCTCCAACCGGAACCCCATCGCGTTTGTTTGGAAGGGGGAAAACCCATTAAAACCATTCTCGAAAAGGCGTGGAAACACTTAAAACCGTCGGGTCGAATTGTGGCAACGGCGGGAAATTTAGAAAATCTCTACGCGCTTTCCGAAGGGTTTGCCCAATTGCAAGTGCGCAATATCGAAGTAGTTCAGTCGGCGGTCAATCGTTTGGAAACGCGGGGAATTCATCAAAGGTTTGCCGCTCTCAACCCGATTTTTATCCTCAGCGGCGAAAAACTCTAGAGGCACTGACGCTCTCAAATCCTTATAATACAGTTGGGCTTTGTTAACCTTTAATAATCTCTCGTTAACTTGACCTCCCATTGGGGAATTTTAATTTTACCCAAAAGTAAAGACTGCCGCCCAAACATCCGTTAGCGGCAGACCGCCCGAACATCCGTTGACCGAAAAAAGACTGCCGCCCAAACATCCGTTGACAAAAACACGCTCCATCTGAAAGAGGCTCCTGCTCGAAAGGAGAGCTACATTAGGATCGGAGCGGTTTAAAAAATTCCTCAAACTGGGGGAATGGATTCAACCTCCCCCCATTCTTTTGCTGGATGTAATTTAACTTGCTCGTTGGGGTTATTTATGCCTTGGACTCGTATTCTTAGTGGAATTGCCGCGATCGCGATCGCCTTAACGATGATTGTCATGGGGGGATGGTACTTCACCATCGGACTCATGGTCATCGTCTTTTTAGGTCAGTGGGAATATTTTCAAATGGTTAAAGCCAAAGGCATCGAACCGGCGGCGAAAATCACTCTCGTTGTTTCGCAATTGCTCTTTATTGTTGCAACTTTAACCGGTTCCTTTACCGATGCCGCCTTCGCTGTCGCCGGGACGTTTATCTGTTTCTACCTCCTCTTTCAGCCGAAGATGGCAACGATTGCCGATATTTCCACCTCAATTCTCGGCTTATTTTACGGCGGCTGGCTGCCCAGTTATTGGGTACGCCTGCGCGTGGGTTTAGCTTATCCGACAACGGAGAACAATATCGCGATCGCCAGCGCCAAACTGCCCACAAACGGCTTATTCGACACTCCCTGGGGTCATCCCAGCACGTTTCCCCAAGCCCTTACCATTACCCTCCTCGCCTTTGGTTGCATTTGGGCTGCCGACATTGGAGCCTATACAATGGGGAAATTTTTTGGACGCACCCGACTGTCGGAAATTAGTCCGAAAAAGACGGTAGAAGGAGCAATTTTCGGCATTCTCGGCAGCGCGGCGGTTGCAGAGTGGGGTGCGTGGTATCTCGACTGGAATTTTTGGCAACTTAGCGGATTATTATTGGGCGTTCTCATTGGCGTAACGAGTTTGTTAGGCGACTTAACCGAGTCGATGATGAAACGCGATGCGGGGGTGAAAGATTCGGGACAAATTATTCCCGGACACGGCGGTATTTTAGACCGAACCGATAGTTATGTTTTTACCGCTCCTTTGGTCTATTATTTTGTGACGATTCTCTTGCCTTTATTGCCTCATTCTCTGCCTTGGTTGTGAAATTGGGGTAGGCGATCGCGCGCGAAAATTTCAGTCTTGATTTATCTAAACTCTTTGATTTTGAATTGCTGTAATGTCAGAGCCTTCTTTGTCGTCCGATCCGATAAATATCGAAAGTCAATTTAACCCCAATGCTCGTCTTGTTCTCTATCCCGGAGATGTCAATCGATTTCTGCCAACATTGCGCGATCGCACGATTTCTCTAATCGTAACTTCCCCGCCCTATAACTTAGGCAAAGAATACGAAAAGAAGCAGTCCATCGAAGATTATCTCAATAATCAAGTCGAAACGATTACTCAACTCCATCGAATCCTTAAAGACGACGGCAGTATTTGTTGGCAAGTTGGTAATTTCGTCAAAGATGGAGAAGTCTATCCCCTAGATATATTTTACTACAATATATTCAAACAACTCAACTTTCGCTTGCGCAATCGTATCATTTGGCATTTTGGTCACGGACTCCATGCCTCCAAGCGCTTTTCTGGGCGATATGAAACAATTTTGTGGTTTACCAAAAGCGACGACTATTTTTTCAATCTCGATGCCGTCCGAGTCCCCTCAAAATATCCAGGAAAGCGACACCATAAAGGAAAAAAGAAAGGGAAGCCATCGGGAAATCCCAAAGGTAAGAATCCGTCGGATTTTTGGGAAATTGCGATACGAGAGTGGCAGGAGGAAGTGTGGGAAATTCCCAATGTCAAATCCAACCATCCCGAAAAAACAATTCATCCTTGTCAGTATCCCATCGAGTTAGTGGAAAGATGCGTTCTCGCCCTCACTCGCGAAAACGACTGGGTGTTCGATCCTTACGCTGGCGTAGGTTCCGCCCTAATTGCAGCCATTAAGCACAATCGACGCGCAATGGGAAGCGAACGGCAAAATGATTACATTGAAGTTGCGAAAAAACGCATTTATTCTTTTTTTGATGGGACGCTTAAAATGCGACCTATGGGAAAACCCGTTCACGTTCCCAGCGGGAATGAGAAAGTGAGCAAAGTTCCCGATGAGTGGAAGTTAAAAGAACAGGAAACAGAGAAACAGTTACTCCTTTTTGATGAATTAGATGAAAAAGTATGATTATTAGTGGGCTGTACTCATTCAAAAATGGCAAAGAGGTTATAGAGCGAAATTTTCTTTCAGAATTTCTAGAAATTAAAGAAATCGTTGCTTTGCTTGATTCACAACAATGTAAAACAAAAATAAGTAAAGAAAAAACTATGTCGGGACGCATTTTATATAGTCCCGCAGACTTAAATAAAGCTTTTAAAGCGCTGTTTAAGAGTAAAATGTGGTACGCAAAAAGAATTAAATGTAAATATGAAACTTCTCAGTATTATATTAACAAAGAAATAAGCTTTTCTATTTCTACAAACAAAAATCAATTTAGAGAAATAGACTTTGTAAAAAACAGAGTAGGCGTAGAAGTTCAATTTGGTAAGTATGCCTTTATGGTTTACGACGTTTGTGCAAAAATGCCGATTTTTCACAATTTAAATCTAATTGATGTTGGTATTGAAATTGTTCCACTTAAAGAATTTGCTGACGAAATGTCAACAGGTGTTTCCTATTTTGAGCAAATTGTATGGGATTTAGAGACTCGTAGGGTCGCTGACATTGACATCCCTGTGATGGTTTTGGGGTTAACAGCATAGATTGAAGATTGAATTTTATGATTTATTGTCCAGAATTAACGTAGTAGCTCGGCAAGCTTAAAACTGGGGGTGAAATTCTCCTAGATAGATGACCAGATAAGCGTTTGAGAAAATCCTCAACCAACTTTTTAAGCTTGCTAGCCTAGTTAAGATCGTGAATGTAAGACGCTTATTTATGCTAAAAAGCTCAACTCGCAAAAATCATTTAGCCTACGATGTTTACCGGTAAATGGTGGTGGGCAAGGTAAGTTTAAAAAATAGTTGATAAACTTAGGCTAATAGCCTTGCCCGTTCTACAACATATGAGTATCAATTAAATATTTCACGGTAGCATATATTCCTCAAAACCCGAAGGTGTTGCATCGAAATCTTCGGCTACGTAAGTAAAAATGCCTTTGCCACATCCAAATTGACGAGGTATAGCTAGATTTTCCATTTTAGAACGATTTTCTTTTATTTTATGAATTTTACTCAAAGTTTCAGTATCTTTTAAAAGTAAAATCCACTGAATTAAGTCTAACTTGAGAGCCTCTATATTCATTATTTTTTTTTAAACGAAAGTTTTAGTAAATGTAGGGTGGGCATTGCCATTAGAAAGTTAAAATTGAAGAAATTATCGATAACTTGCAATGCCCACCACAAGTTATCGGCGGGTAAGGCGATGTTGAAAAAAATTGGTAAACTTAGGCTGAGACAGCCTTGCCCACCTTACAATTGAAGTATGATTTCTGCGTGTCACCCTTACCAGACAAGCAACTCGTAAAAAATAGCACCCACTAAACGCGAGTGCCACAACTAACAAAAACCCATCTTCAATACGCATCCTGAATTTCGTAAAAATCAGGCGAGATATAATCCTTGCGCAACGGCCAACCCTCCCAATCTTCGGGCATCAATAACCGCTTTAAATTGGGATGTCCCTCATAGACAATGCCGTACATATCGTAGGTTTCCCGTTCTTGCCAGTCAGCCGCTTTCCAAATCCAGTACACCGACGGCACCTTGGGATTGTCGCGCGGCAAGAACACTTTGACGCGAACTTCTTCGGGGCGCTCGACGTTATCGCTGACTTTCGCGAGATGATAGAAACTGACTAACTCTTTGCCCGGACCGTCGTCGTAACCGCCTTGACATTGAAGGTAATTAAAACCGTAGGCGTAAAGTGCCGTTGCCAGGGGAATCAAAAAATCGGGTTCAACCTTAATCATCTCAATTCCGAGATGGTCGGGTTCCAACGATTCTACTTCAAACCCATTTTCTGTTAACCAACCGGCAACTTTACCCGTTTCGACTAATTGAGACGTTTCTTCAGCCACGGTCCACCTCCACTTTTTCTTCCTCAGCCGCTTCTAGTGCTTCGGGTACGGGCATTCCGTATGCTTCGCTTAATTCCTTCGGCGGCGCTTGGCGCGTTGGCGACTGGATATACTCGCCGGTGAGAATGGGAGGAACGGCTTTCATTGAGTGGGTGGTGCTGTAGTAGCGGTGGGTTTGCGACATCAGCGCGTTTCGTTCTTGTATCGACTCGTTGGATACTTTTTTGCGCAGTTTAATAATCGCATCCATAATCGCTTCGGGGCGAGGCGGACAGCCGGGGATGTAGACATCGACGGGAATCAACTTGTCTACGCCGCGCACGGCAGAAGGCGAGTCTACGCTGAACATTCCGCCGGTAATGGTGCAAGCGCCCATTGCGATGACGTATTTGGGCTCGGGCATCTCTTCGTAGAGGCGAATGAGGGCCGGGGCCATTTTCATCGTAATCGTTCCCGCTGTAATGATGAGGTCCGATTGGCGCGGGCTGGAACGGGGGACTAAGCCGAAGCGGTCGAAGTCGAAGCGAGAACCAATCATGGCTGCAAATTCGATGAAGCAGCAAGCCGTGCCGTACAGCATGGGCCAAAGACTTGACAATCGCGCCCAGTTGTGCAGGTCGTCTACGGTGGTTAAAATGACGTTTTCTGAGAGGTCCTGGGTAACTTGCGATCGCGCGGCAGGATTGAGAATTTGTTCTTGTTGTTGCTTTTGAAGGTCAGAAAGGGAAGCTGTGTTCATAAGTTTCTCGAAGTAAGGACGTTAAGTGGGGGATGATACTCTCGATCGCGTGTCGGCTTCAACTCCGGTTATCTTGGATGCAACCGGGACGCTTAGGACCATTCCAGCGCGCCTTTGCGCCATGCGTAAACGAGAGCGACAACTAAAATGGCGATGAAAATGAGAGCTTCGATAAATGCGAGTAGACCCAACTGACTGAAGGCAACGGCCCACGGATAGAGAAATACCGTTTCTACGTCGAAGACGACGAAGACGAGGGCAAACATATAGTAGCGAATGTTGAACTGAATCCAGGCTCCGCCAATGGGTTCCATGCCTGATTCGTAGGTGGTGCGTCGTTCGGGACCGCCTCCTTTGGGACGCAGCACCCAAGATGCTGTGAGGGCCAGGAAGGGGACGGAACTGGCAATCAGCAGGAAGCCGAGGAAATATTCGTAACCGCTCAGGGCAAACACTTTGGTTTTTTGGTATTTGTATGTCTTAACAGTGGTTATTATAAGGCGTTTGCAACTCAGACTTCAATCGCGCGATCGCGCGATTGTGGAAATGGGGGTAATCGGAATGGGTTACCTAAGCGATTTTATAGACTCAGAACCGGTTGTCGATCGCGAGGTTCAATTCAAAGGCGATCGCGATCGCAATCATCTATCGAGGAGAGAGCGCGATCGCGCAACCTACCTACCTTTTTCGCCGCGCTATACTAGAGCAACAATTGCCCATCGCTCTTTCTACCCCACTTGAGAAAGCAAGACTGCCGCTACCAAGCTATCTAGAATGGGTGAATTTTCAATAGCTCGAAACTCACAACCCATGTACAGACGTTTTATAAAACGTCCCTACTCATAACTCATAACTCACATGGCCCGCCTCAATCAAATTATCGCCATCGAAAAAGGAATTAAAAGTCGCTCGGTTCAAGAACTCGCCGAATCCCATAGAGCCGTTCAAAAGCCCGCCTTACTTTCTGGGATTTCGCGAACCTATCGACCGAAAGACGAAGAAGGCGAACAATTGCCGCCCGAATCGAAAAAAGTTGAAGTAAAAGTAGAAGAAATTCTCCGTCAAACCCAAGAGGTATTGACTAAGCTCTTCGATATTACGGCAACTAAAGATTGGACAAATTGTCAAGCCCGCGCCGACGTTACAGTAGACGGACAAGTTTTAGTTACTCGCGCCCCTGTGAGCTATTTACTCTTTTTAGAAAAGCAGTTGACCGACCTGCAAACCTTTGTCAAAAAACTTCCCGTTCTGGATGCTTCAGAAACTTGGAACTTCGACGAAAACGCCGACTGCTGGGCAACTGAACCGGTTCAAACCCTCAAAACCTTTAAAACGCCACGCAACCACGTTAAAGCCGAAGCCACCGAACATCACCCCGCACAAGTTGAAGTTTATTACGAAGATGTAACGGTCGGTTATTGGCGGACGGTGAAATTTTCGGGGGCGCTTCCAGCACAGCGGGTTAATCAATTGCTCGATCGCCTCGAAAAACTGCAACAAGCGGTTAAATTTGCGCGCGAAGAAGCCAATAATACCGAAGTTGAAGAGCAGCGAGTAGGAGAACGAATTTTTAACTATTTATTTCGATAATCGCTTGCTTTTTGTATGGGTTTGCTTTAAGATAGCTTTAGAGTACAAGCTCAAATTTAATTTAAAGTTCACTCCCGTCAGCGTCACAGTGTAGGTTCAAATCCTATCCTCGCCATTTCCCAAGTTCGAGACGCTCGAAGTAGGGGCGTTTCGCCCAAACATCCGTGCGACGAATTTAAAAAATTCAGAGCGGCGAATCCTAAATCCTAAAAGGCGAGGTAGCCCAATGGGTAGAGGCAGCGTTGTACGCATCAGCAACAAGCTATTACTCTAAATTCAGCATTGACCGCCGATCGCTACTTTCGACCGTCTGGGTCAAATACATCATCGAAGCTGCTGGTTCGACCCCAGCCCCTGCTACCAAAATAAAAGCGGGGTAGCTCAATTGGAAGAGTGCGATGCTATATCTTACGAACCCGGGACTTAAATGAAAGAGCGCGTGCAAATGCGGTCCTCCGAACCCAGTAGCAAGGTCAGAGCTACTGGGTTCATTATCTTCCCCTTGGGCAAAGGGGTAAGGAAGGCGTACAATAAGTTGCGGGAAGCGCGGTTAGGGGACGAACTGTCCTGGGAAGACAGAACTTCAATGATTTCTCGGTCTTGAAATAGCGGCTCGTCGCCCCTAGCCAAAATGCCCGCGATCGCTAAAATAACTGACAACAAACCACCGATGACAACTTATTATTACGTCCTAACCAGCCAAAAATTCTTACTCGAAGAAGAACCCTTTGAAGAAGTGCTACGAGAACGCATTCGTTACTACGGAGAGCGGAATAAGGAAATCGACTTTTGGTTAGTGAAGCAACCGGCGTTTCTCGAAGCACCTGAATTAGCCGAAGCAAAAGCAAAATGCCCTCAACCTGCTGTGGCGATTGTGACAACCGATCGCAACTTTGCCAACTGGTTGAAGTTACGCTTGGAGTACGTCATCAAAGGAGAATTTGCCGCCCCTTCTGAAACGATTCCCGATCCTTTGGCTTCTTTGGAAACAGTTTCGTAAAGCGTCCGTAGAAGGCAAGAAGTATAGGGATTAAGGACGAAGGACGAATGAAAACTTATACAAAATTGGGGTTTCGGCTTCTACTTCAGACTCGAGATCGATTCAAAACTCCAAGGCGCACAACCGATAACTCACAACTGACAAGAGGGTTGAGACTATTTTCCCTCGTTCTTTTCTCCCTGTCGTTGTTGCTGGCGCGGGACGCGATCGCGCAACAACCCCAATGTCAACCCCCCAGAACGGGAGAATATCTCCTACTCGTCGTCACCCCCACGCCGGAGTTACAACAGTTGGTACGGCGGACGCTACCCCAAACCGAGACGCTGGGAGTTTGCCGCTATATCGGCGATACCGTCACGCGCGTCGGCGGGTTTGGGCAATTGGAAGCGGCCGATCGTTGGGGGCGCTTTGTGAGAACGATTTCGGGGTTAGATGCGGTGGTGGTGCGTCCGGCGGTTGGTACAGCACCCGTCGCCGCGAGTCCCGTTGCGGGTTATAATCCTCAACCCTTGGGACAGGGATATGCGGTATTGGTAGACTTTTTTAATCGGCCGGATGTAGCCAACTCGGTTCGCCAAACTTTGGGACGGGATGTGGGGTTGGTGTCTTATTTTTCTCGTCCCTATTTATTGGCGATTTATACGGCAGACGAAAGGGAAGCTAATGCAACCCTGCGGCAGTTAAGCGATCGCGGTTTTAGCGCCCTCGTCGTTGATAGCAGTCGCGCGGTTCTGCTAACGCCTGCGGTTAATTATTAAACTCCAAATTTCTGTATCGGGTGCGACAAAGCTGCGAATAGGGAGGGTAAAATATAATGGAAGCGGAGCGAAACTTCGATCGCCTCCTCGAAGAAGCGAAGGACGAGCGGACAGGACGCGATCGCTTCTTTGAACTGGCAGAAATCGACCCTCAATTGGCAAAAGCTATTGCTAAGAACCCCTGCGCGCCCCCCGAACTGCTTCAAGAATTAAGCCAAAGCGAAGATGCAGCGATCCGAGAAAGCGTGGCGGGCAATCCCAACGTCCCCATTAAAATATTATGGGAATTGGGGAAAGAATTTCCGCAGCAATTGCTCGATAATCCAATTCTTAGTCTATTACAGCTAGAAACTCCCAATTTAAGCGATAAAATTCCACATGAAACTATAACTTGTTTGTTTAAATTAGAAACAGTTCCCGATTATTTATGCCAACAGTTCTTGACTTGCAACTCTCCCTATACTCGCTGTACCGTTGCCAAAAATCCTCAGACATCGAGCCGTCTTCTCGAATACTTAGCACAAGATAGCAATTTTAACGTCCGTAGAGGTGTAGCTCAAAACCCTAATACCCCGGTTCCCCTTCTCGAATACTTAGCACAAGATAGCGATTCTTGGGTTCGTAGGAGTGTAGCTCAAAACCCTAATACCCCGGTTCCCCTTCTCGAACACTTAGCACAAGAGAGCGATTCTTGGGTTCGTGGGGAGGTAGCTCAAAACCCTAACACCCCAGTTGGCATTGTCGAACACTTAGCACAAGATAGCGACGATTATGTCCGTTGGGGGGTGACGAAAAACAATAATGTTTCAATTCTTCTGCTCGAACGATTAGCGAAAGATAGCAACTCCGAGATTCGTATCGATGTAGCGAAACATCCTAACACGCCACTTCGCGCCCTCGAACGGTTAGCTAGAGATGACAACTGCAGCGTGCGTTACCAAGTGGCAGCACACTTGCGTACACCTGCTGATTCCCTTCGAGAACTCGCTCGAGATAGCGATGGAATAGTTCGCTCCTTCGTGGCAGCAAATCCCAACACTCCTGTCGAAATTCTCCAACAGTTAATCCGCAGCAACTACGACGTTCGCTGGTATCTCGCAAGCAATCCCAATCTTCCCCCGTCCCTAGTCGCTCAGTTAGCCAAAGATAAGAGTTTTCAAGTTTGCGCTCGCGTCGCCGGAAACCCAAACACCCCAGTGGAAATTCTAGAACGCTTGGCTAAAGACAGAAATTTTCAAGTGCGCCGGAGTGCGGCGGGAAATCCAAGTATTCCCGTTCGTCTTCTCCAACAGTTAGCCAGAGATAGTAGTTGTGAGGTGCGTCAGAGTGCGGCGAGAAATCCCAAAACTCCCATTCCTCTGCTCGAGTTGTTGGCTCGCGATCGCATTTGCTCTGTTAAAGAGCTGGCACAAAAAGCCCTAAAGTCGTTACAGATGGTTGCTGAGAAAACGTCGGCTTGTATTTAATAAAAGTGAAGTCTACAATCGGGAAATCGGAAAATGGAAACAGAGCGAAACTTCGATCGCCTCCTTGAAGAAGTGAAGGACGAGCGGACAGGACGCGATCGCTTCTTTGAACTGGCAGAAATCGACCCTCAATTAGCAAAAGCTATTGCTCAAAATCCCTGCGCGCCTCCCGAACTACTTCAAGAATTAAGTCAACACGAAGATGCGGCAATCAGAGAAAGCGTTGCAGGTAACCCTAACATTTCCGTTGGAACGTTATGGAAATTAGGGGAAGAGTTTCCACAGCAGTTGCTCGACAATCCAATTCTTAGCCTATTGCTACTAGAAACTCCCAATTTAATCGATCGAATTCCATACAATACGGCAGTTTGCCTGTTTGAATTAGAAACAGTCCCCGATTATTTATGCCAACAGTTATTAGTTTGCAACTCTCACTATATTCGCCGTGCCGTTGCCCGAAATCCTCGGACACCGATCCGTCTTCTCGAACAGTTAGCTAAAGACAGTCACTCTTCTGTTCGTAAGAGTGTAGCCCAAAACCTAAATATCCCCGCTTCTCTTCTCCAACAGTTAGCTAAAGACAGTCACTCTTCTGTTCGCGAGAGTGTAGTGGAAAACTACAATATTCCGGTTTCTCTTCTCGAACAGTTAGCCTTAGATAGCGCCCCCGGCGTTCGTGGGAGTGTAGCAGAAAACTACAATATTTCGGTCACTCTGCTCCAACAGTTAGCCTTAGATAGCGACTATCATGTTCGCTTGGCAGTGGCAAAAAACTATAAAGTTTCAGTTCCCCTTCTCGAACAGTTAGCCTTAGATAGCGACTCCAGGATTCGTCTGGCGGTAGCTGAAAACCCTAATACTCCGGCTATTTTACTCGAACAACGTTTAGCGAAGGATAGCGACTCTAATATTCGTCAAAACATCGCGAGAAACGATAACGTTTCCGCTCCTTTTCTTGAGAAATTAGCTAAAGATAGCGACTCTAGGGTTCGTAGGGTTGTAGCGAGAAATTTTAATACGTCGGTTCGCGCTCTCGAATGGTTAGTGAAAGATAGGGACTATTACGTCCGTCGGAGCGTGGCGGGAAACCCCAACGCTTCAGCGGACACCCTCGAACGGCTAGCTAGAGATGGCGATCGCTACGTTCGTTGGAATGTAGCGGGAAACCCCAACGCTTCAGTTGGCATTCTCGAACAGTTAGCTAGAGATGACAACTGCGACGTGCGTTGGAAAGTAGCAGAACATTTTCGTACGCCCGCTCATTCCCTTCGAGAACTTGCTCGACATAGCAATATAATAGTTTGCTCCTTCGTGGCGGGAAATCTCAACACTCCTGTGGAAATTCTCCAACAGTTGGCGAAACATAGTGACACTGAGGTTCGCTCCGCCGTGGCTGAAAATCCCAATACTCCTGTGGAAATTCTCCAACGTTTCGCCAAGGATCGGCGTTGCAAAGTTCGCGCTCGAACAGCGAGAAACCTGAATGCTCCCGTTGAAATTCTCCAACAGTTAATCCGCAGCAACCACCACGTTCGCTGGCATCTCGCGAGAAATCCTAATATTCCCCTGTCTCTAATCGCTCAGTTAGCCAAAGATAGGAGTTTTAAAGTTCGCGCTCGGGTGGCGAGAAACTTAAACACTCCCGTCGAAATTCTTCAACAGCTCGCTGGAGACAAACATTGTAAGGTGTGCGCTTGCGTCGCCGGAAACCCCAACACTCCAACAGAAATCCTAGAACGCTCTGCCAAAGACAGGGATTTTCAAGTGCGCCTTCGCGCGGCTGCAAATCCAAATATTCCCGTTCCTCTTCTCCAACGGTTAGCCAGAGACAGCAGGTGTGAAGTGCGTCAGAGTGTAGCGAGAAATCTCAATACTCCCATTACTTTGCTCGAATTGTTGGCTCGCGATCGCTATATTTCAGTCAGCGGGCTGGCACAAGTAACTTTAAAACAGTTACCAGTAAACAGTTACCAGTAACCAGTAAACAGCTAATCGCGAGTAATTTGATTTTATACCAAGGAGAAACCGTCGCCGGAAACCAACGAGCGTAGAGAATATCCCAGGCGCAAACGACCAATTGCCAATAACCAACGACGAATGGCTTAGCTAACCAGGCAAGAAGCCCCGCGTCTAATCTTGGATTGGGCGTGGGATGAATTGCCAGTCCTTACGAGAGTGCTATAGTAGTTGCTATCCTAGCTTATAACCAAAACTCTTTCCTCTAATGCTCAAAGCCATCAAGGTAAGATTATATCCAGACCCACAGCAAAAACAGACTCTATCCCAGGCCTTTGGCAACTGTCGTTGGTTATGGAACTATTGTCTTAACTTGATGAACCAGACCTACAAAGAAACTGGCAAAGGTTTATCAGGCTATGCAGTTAAGAAGCACATACCACAACTCAAAAAAGAGTATCAATGGTTAAAGCTGACTTACTCCCAGTGTTTACAGCAAGTCTGTTTAAACCTTGGCGTTGCCTTTAATCACTTTTTTGAGGGCAGAGCTAAATCCCCTCGCTTTAAGTCAAAGCATCACAGGCAGTCTATCCAGTTTCCCCAAAACGTCAAAGTCCTAGAAGATGCTCTGAAATTTCCCATGCTGGGGATTGTCGTTGCCCAACTACACAGACCCATTGAGGGAAAGCTCAAGACGGTCACAGTATCGATGAACTGTTACGGTCACTACTATGCTTCTCTTCTGACTGAAGATGGTAAAGAAGTTCCCAACCCCTCAGCAGAGGGTAAAGCAATCGGTATTGACTTAGGCTTAACTCACTTTGCTATTACTAGCGAGGGTTCCAAGTTCGATAATCCGAAATGGTTAGCTCAACACGAACGAAACCTAAAGCGTAAGCAAAAGCGTTTATCTAGAAGAGAGAAAGGCTCAAACAAGCGAAATAAAGTCCGCAAGCAAGTCGCTAGAGTACATGGCAAAATATATAGATGCCGCGAAGATTTTCACCACAAGCTATCGCGCAGGGTAGTAGACGAAAACCAAGTCATTTGTGTAGAAAGTCTCAATGTACGAGGAATGGTGCGCAACCGCAGTCTATCCAAGGCAATTAGTCAAGTGGGTTGGGGTAATTTCTGCACCCTGCTTAAGTACAAGTCGGAGTGGGAAGGTAAAGTTTATCTAGAAGTAGACCGCTTCTTCCCTAGCTCTAAAACTTGTAATAACTGTCTACATCGAGTCAATGACCTTCCATTGGATGTAAGACACTGGCAATGTTCTAGCTGTGGCACGAAGCATGATAGAGATGTGAATGCAGCGTGTAATATAAGAGATGAAGGACTGCGAAGAATATCGACCTCCGGGACGGGGGATGCCGCCTATCGCCCAGATGTAAGACGTGAGAGTAGAGGACGCAAGAAGTCTACTGTGGCGCTATCTATTGGATAGGAAGCCCACACCGCAATCAAGGAATTCGGTGTGTGGTAGTTCACAATTGGGGAAAGTACGAAAGACCAGAACAATGGCAAACAAAGCGACGGGATTTTTAATGGGCGGGATGCTCGTGGGGACGGCAGTGGGCGCGGCGGTTGGCGTGTTGTTCGCTCCTCGCTCCGGGCGGGAAACGCGACGGCTTCTGAAGAAGTCGGCTGAGGCGCTACCGGAGTTGGCTGAGGATTTATCGGCGACGGTACAACTTCAGACTAATCGCCTTTCGGAGTCGGCGGTGCAAAATTGGGATGAAACTCTCACCCGACTGCAAGATGCGATCGCGGCGGGCGTGGAAGCCAGTCAATTGCGAGCGAAGGAACTCGAACGCACCGACGAAGCTCCTCTCAATTCTTCTCCCCTTAACGATCGCTGGTAGGAAATGCGCGTGCTAGACCCTCTCTTTTGGCTCGGATTTTCCCTACTCTTGGTCGCCTTCAGTTTGATGGCGGTCTTACTAGCGTTGATTCCAGCCCTTCTCGAAGTGTCTCGAGCCGCGCGCAGTGCTGAAAAACTTTTCGATACCCTCAGCCGAGAATTTCCCCCTACCCTAGAAGCCATTCGTCTGACGGGTTTGGAAATTAGCGAGTTGACTGACGAACTGAATGAGGGTGCAACCAGTGCCTCCGAAGCGGTTAGGCAAGTGGAGCGCAGTTTGGGGGATGCGCGCCAACAAGCTCGCAAACTGTCCTTTGGGGGACGCAGCGTCGTTGCGGGGATGAAAGCAGCTTGGAGCGTCTGGAGTCGTCCCTCTCCTCCGAGAAACCGCGATCGCTTATCGGTTTCGACGCAACCGCCGGTGGAGTTTGACCCCACTCGAAGGGCAAACCGAAGTGAAGATTTGGAGAGCGATCGCGCCAAGATTTAATGAAATTTTTAATTTCCCAAGAGGTCTTGGAACCAATTAATAATTAATAATTAATAACTAATAATTGTTAAATGATAGGAGTACTTTCTGCCTTCTGCCCTCTGCCCTCTGCCCTCTGCCCTCTGCCCTCTGCCTTCTGCCTTCTGCCTTACACGCAACGCCCTGATTTAATTCCCACTTCTACGTTATTTTCAACGCTAAAACTGCCCCTATGCAAACTGCTCCAAAAGCGACGACAACCCAAGCCAAACCTGCCCTAGAAACCGCTACCTTAGACGTTAAAGGCATGAAATGCGCCGGTTGCGTCAGTGCAGTCGAACGCCAACTCGCCCAAAACCCAGGCGTAGTTTCAGCCTGCGTCAATCTCATCACAGAAGTCGCCGTCGTTCGCCACAAAGCCGGTACCATTAAAGCTGAAGATTTAGCGCAGTTGCTTACCACAAAAGGGTTTCCAAGTCAAATTCGGACTGCCAAAAACGCCCATTTAACCCAATCGCCAGCGCCCGACCCCGATCGCGCGAATCGCCAAAACGTGGCAAAACTCGCCACAGCCGGAGCCTTACTCCTCTTCTCCAGCCTGGGACACTGGCAACACTGGGGCGGTCCGGCGCTCCCCCTCCTCAACGAAATTTGGGTTCACTGGGCGATCGCCACCCTCGCCCTCGTCCTTCCAGGGCGCGAAATCATCGTTGATGGGGCGCGCAGCCTGCGCTACGGAATACCCAACATGAATACCCTCGTCGCCCTGGGAACCCTCAGCGCCTACCTCGCCAGTTGCGTCGCCCTTATCTTCCCCCAACTAGGCTGGGAATGCTTCTTCGACGAACCCGCCATGCTCCTGGGCTTTATCCTGTTGGGACGAACCCTGGAAAAACGAGCCAGAAATCGAGCCGCAGCAGCCTTAGAGCAATTAATGGCCCTGCAACCCGCCGTTGCCCATTTAATCGGTAAAGAAGCCTCCCTCGACGTTGGAGGGATCGAGATTCCCGCCGAGCAAGTGCGCGTCGGCGACTGGGTGCGCGTCCTGCCGGGAGAAAAATTTCCCGTAGACGGTCGGGTGGTTGTCGGACAAACCGCCGTAGACGAGTCCATGCTCACAGGAGAGTCGGCACCGGTTTTTAAGCAGAAGGGAGATGAAGTGGTCGCCGGAACCCTCAACCAAAGGGGCGCGATCGCGCTGTGTACGACCCGCACTGGCGACCAAACCACCTTAGCCCAAACCATCGCCCTGGTGGAAAGCGCCCAAACTCGCAAAGCCCCGGCGCAACAATTAGCCGATACCGTCGCCGGTTACTTTGCCTATGGAGTGATGGCGATCGCATCGGCAGTCTTCCTGTTTTGGTATGGTTTCGGTACCCACTGGTGGCCCCAGGTGTTGCACGGCGGGGCGATGGGTGGCGACATTGCGCCAGTGCTGTTAAGTTTAAAGCTGGCGATCGCCGTATTAGTCATCGCCTGTCCCTGCGCTCTGGGGTTAGCCACCCCCACCGCCATTCTCGTCGGCACCAGTTTGGGAGCCGAACGGGGCATTCTTATTAAAGGCGGGGACATTCTCGAAAGCGTTCGCCGTTTAAATACCCTCATTTTCGACAAAACCGGCACCCTCACTCGGGGCAGTCCCACCGTCACCGACTGCCAACCCGTAGACCCCTTTACCCCCGACACCCTCATTCAACTCGCCGCCGCTGCCGAATGCGGAACCACCCATCCCCTGGCAACGGCGCTGGTTGAAGAAGCGCGACTGCGAGGATTAACCTTACCCCCAGCCAAGGAATTTAACACCGAAGCCGGAAGCGGCATCTCAGCAACCGTCGATGGGAAAGCGGTTTGGGTGGGGAGTCTTGAAGGATTGAGCGAACGAGGACAACTGGGCGATCGCGAAACCATCCAACGCCTTTCTTCCCTGGGGAAAACGAGCATCTGCATTGGCGTTACCGTTGAGGGCAAATATGCCGGGTTCATTGCCTTGGAGGATGCCCTACGTCCCGACGCGCGCGCAACCGTCCAACGGCTGCAACAAAAGGGAATAGAAGTCATCCTCGTCAGCGGCGATCGCGAAGAAGTGGCATCGGCGATCGCGCAGCAAGTCGGCATCGAGCGCGTTTTTGCAGGGGCGCGCCCCCAACGCAAAGTTGAGATCGTTCAATCTCTCCAACGCGGCGAGATGGAAGAAGAGGGAAAAGGAACCCCTTCGCCTCGAATTGTGGGCATGGTGGGCGACGGCATCAACGACGCACCCGCCTTAGTCCAAGCCGATATCAGTTTGGCACTGTGCGGGGGAACCGATGCCGCAAAAGAAGCCGCCGGTATTGTTTTGATGGGAACCACACCCGATCGCCAACACGATATTCGGTTACTTCAGGTGGTTGAAGCCATCGAGCTCGGTCTTGCCACATTCGGTAAAATTCGGCAAAATTTAGTTTGGGCCCTCGGTTACAATGCGATCGCGATTCCCATTGCGGCTGGCGTACTTTTACCTGGGTTGGGCATTCTTCTGACACCGGCAATGGCAGGAGCATTGATGGCTTTTAGCTCGGTTGGCGTTGTCAGTAATTCTCTGCTTTTGCGCGCTTCATTTAAATAAGACCGGGCGCGCGCAGAATTAATTTAAAATGGCTTTATTCTTCGGGCGAATAGAATTTCCAACAAGTGCTGCTGGTTTTTCCAATTGTGCCAAAATAGAAAAGAATATTTTCCCGAGGCTGCCCAAAATCTACCCTAGCGCTTGGAGCGATCGCTCGCTGTATTGAACTCTCTACTCGCCCATGACTGTAAAACCCGCTCGAGTTTATCAAGACCATTTACTGATTATTGAAGACGATAAAGGGAGAAGATCCCTCTCTCTCGAAGAAGCGTCTTATACAATTGGTCGCGGTCAAAGTATCGATATTCGTTTATCGTCTCAATTCGTCTCCCGCCATCACGCCACTTTATTGCGGCGGCTGGAATCCGATGGAACTTCCTATTACCGCATTGTAGACGGGGACGGGCAAGGAAAGAACAGCGTCAATGGACTTTTGATTAACGGACAAAAGAAAGATTCGCAAGATTTGAAACATGGGGATGAAATTATCTTCGGTCCCCAAGTTTTTGCGATTTATCAAAAGCGAAACCGCGATATCTTTCCCACGGTTCCACCAGACGATCCTTACGATATTACTCTCATCGATCCCGCCATGATGTCTGAGAATGAAGAGTAGCGAGGGGCTTGGCCAGTCGCGATCCGAATGCCGATCTTTAGGGACATCAAGGCAAGGGAAGAAAGTCAAACGAGCGATGAACGAGAGCAAAAAACGGAAGAAAAGAGCGAGCCATTGGGGATCGACATTCCGCCATCTTAATTGACACTCGCAGTAGCACAGTCAAAAAGTGTTAATTAGCAGCTTAGGAACTGGCAGCACTTTCTAGAAGTTGCCAAGAACCACTCTCTGCGATCGCTTGTCGAACGGATTGGAACATCTGCCGACAGTGATTATCAACTTGAAGAGGAAGCTCTTCATTTTTAATGACCAACTCCATGTGCACTTCGCAAGGCTTTGCTTGGGTGCGATCGACGAGGGCTTCAACGGTAACCAATTTTGCAAAGGCAATGCGACCGGGAATTTCCCGCCCCATTAAATAATCGTCGGTGTCATAGATCACTTCAAAATTGCAGGATTTTAAAATTTCCCTTAAGCCTGGAAACAATTCCTCAAGGGGAACTCCCAGCGTAAACGAACATACATAGCGAGCCATATCCAATCGACCCTAGATGTTAGATTGAGGTAGACTCTCCTATAATATCGAACCTTCGCGACAGAAGTACGAATTGATATTGTAGGAGAAAATAGATGAGGGTTGGTTATGAATTCCAGCCCTCTCACTTTTACAGTTTCTCCCAGAAGGCTAGCAGCTCCGGAAAAAAGAGATAAACCAGTGGAGGGGATGAAGTATGGGTGGAATGTTGATTGTATTTGAAGGAGGAGAAGGAGCGGGAAAAACCACTCAAATCGAGCGATCGCGCGCTTGGTTGCACCAGCATCTCGCACCAGAAATTCCTGTCATTGCGACTCGGGAACCGGGGGGAACGCCTTTGGGAGGGGGAATTCGCCGTCTCTTGCTCGAGGAGCAATTGCCTTGCGATCGCGCTGAACTTCTCCTGTATGCCGCCGACCGCGCTCAGCACGTTGCGGATTGTTTAAAGCCTGCCCTCAATAAAGGCGCGATTGTATTATGCGATCGCTATACGGACTCCACAATCGCCTACCAAGGTTACGGACGCGGACTCGACCTCCACCTCATCCAACAGTTGAACGCGATCGCAACGGGCGGTTTGCAGAGCGATTTGACGTTATGGTTGGATGTGGACGTGGAAGTGGGGTTAAAACGAGTCAGCCGTCGGGGAAAAAGCGATCGCTTAGAAAAAACTGAATTCGCCTTTCACCAGCGCGTCCGCCAAGGCTTTGCCCAACTCGCCGCAACCCCCACCCCTCGCCGGATTCGAGTCGATGCCAACGGTTCGGTTGAGGAAGTCGCCCTCGAAATTGAACGCATTTTAAGCCAAACCCTATCGTTCGTAATCGGTAAGGCGTTAGTTTAATTTTTAATTTTTAATTTTTAATTTTCACCGTGCAACCCATCGGGCAAACTCTCGCACTCCAATTGCTCCAACGCGCGATCGCGCGCGATCGCATCGCTCCCGCCTACTTATTTGCCGGGGCTGAGGGCGTGGGACGGCAGCTCGCCGCAAGAACATTTGCCGCGCTTCTATTAGGTCAAAAAGTTCCTCCAAACCGGCAAACTGCCCTCAAACAGCGTATCAGCGCTGGCAATCATCCCGATTTTCTGTGGGTGCAGCCCACCTATCTCCACCAAGGAAAGCGCCTAACCCCCGAAGAAGCAGCCGCAGCCGGAGTGCAACGCAAAGCGCGATCGCAAATTCGCATCGAGCAAATCCGCGAAATTGCCGAATTTGTCAGTCGTTCGCCCCTAGAAGCGCCTCGTTCGATGGTGGTTATCGAGGAAGCACAATTGATGGGGGAAGCGGCGGCAAACGCGCTGTTGAAAACGCTGGAAGAACCGGGGCGGGCAACGTTGGTTTTAATTGCGCCCAGCGGCGATGCGTTGTTACCGACCTTGGTATCTCGGTGTCAGCGCATTCCCTTTTCCCCTCTCTCGCGCGAAGAACTCCAGCAAGTTCTCGAGCGCGTCGGCCGAACCGATATTTTGTCGCAGCCGGATTTGCTCGCCATTGCCCAAGGCTCTCCTGGCGCGGCAATCCGCGCCTGGGAACAATTACAGGCAATTCCTCCCGACTTGCTGCAAAAGTTAATGGAAGTCCCTCGCACTCCCTTGCAAGCGTTGGAACTGGCTAAGGAAATCGATAAAACCCTCGAGGTGGAGACGCAGTTGTGGTCGATCGATTATCTTCAATATACGTATTGGCAAAACTTTTTAGCAGGGGCGAGGGAACAAGCTTGCTTACACGGTCTGGAACAAGCGCGTCAGGCGCTTTTGAGTTATGCTCAACCGCGTTTAGTGTGGGAGGTGACCCTATTGGGAATTTTCGCAGTTCGTAATTCGTAATTCGTAATTCGTAATTCGTAATTCGTAATTTGCAATTTGCAATTGTAAGCTAAGACGCATCTAAGTTGGTTATCCTTGCTCCCCATCTCCCCATCCCCCCATCCCCCCATCTCCCCATCTCCCTCCCATTTTTCGTTACAATTTAAGTAGGTGGGCGTAATTATCCGTCAAATAGCGATTGAGATTCGTTTATTGTAAAATCTTTGTTGTAGCTGGCTTT
>JAXHVQ010000007.1:15454-100976 GCA_034189065.1 Cyanobacteriota bacterium | reverse complement strand
ATCTCTGCAATTTCTTGCGCCGGCTTTCAAACAAAATGGGTAAAGGTATGGCTGTTGCCATGATTTCCAACTTGACTTGTTTGATGTTTTGAAGAACTTCAATTAATAAATCCAAAAATAAGTAGGTGGGCGTAATTAAAAGAACAATATCTCCAGCTAAAACCCTTACCTGGCAAGGAATACGGTTTTCGAGGTTATGCGTTTATTTTTGCCCACCTACTTAACAACTCCGAGGGAGTTATTTGACGAGCTAGGTGTTTTTGGTATAATGGATTCATCATTCTTGATAAGATAGGTCTTGTTGACAATAGCTGACCTATCTTTTTTTACCACTATTTGGTCAATTTGTCTCCAGGTCTGAGTTTCGGGGCGCTTGTCGCCCCCCAGGACTTGATCTCTCCATGTTTCTTCATACATCGACAAAACAAAAACGCCACTTTTAAGATTATTGTATAAATCTTTGGCTAAATTAGCCGATAATTGAGCAGCAGTCCAGCCATGCTCGCTGGCATCCGTTCCATCTAACTCATCAAAGCAAATCACTGGAATTCGATAATTGCTAACAATATTGAGAATTTGTCGAGCTGTTGTTAGAGCATCGCTTTCTCGTTCTTCCTTCGTTCGATTAGGAAGTCCCATGATTTCAGCTTGTTGGTCTGTCAATTCTAGACCAGATAACCAGTATACGGCATAAGTGGCATGAGCGGGAGAAAGCGTCCATAGAATCGCTTTGATTAAATACGGGTCGCTAATTTCGGGTTTGTTTTGAATGACGCGATCGGTCATTTTATCGACGACTCGATTGGAATGTTTTTGGAGTAAACCCGGAAATCCATTGATGTATTGTTTGGGCGTATAATTACATCCTCTCGATTCATTGATTAATGATGCTGCTAGTTCTTGCCACTGCATCACATCTCGGACGCTGCCAAACACTCTGAGGCTCGAAGCAACATTTTGCAGAAATTGATAATTAATTTTATCTAAATTATCGTGCTTGCCAATATAGACAAATAAAGCATCGCCGCTAGCTTGCAATTGATGGCGAATTCTGCTAATAATTTGGGTTTTACCCAGTCCCTTTTCGCCCCGAATCGTAATCCCTACAGTTTGTCTTTGCCCTTGGTTGATTTTTTGGACGGCATCTAACACGGCATTAGATGCACGAGCATTGATAGAAACAACATCGGGGAAACTTTTTCTCCAAATTTGGGGCGGTCTGACTACGGTATGTCCCGCGAATGGATTCTTTTGTTGAATCAGTTCGTTAATGTCTGAGAAGGTCATGGGTTTACATAGAGGAATAGTTGGCAATCAATTAACAGAGGCGAGTTAGTCTTTTAACAGTTTGGCGTAACAGCGCAGTCCATCGAGTTCAGTTGTGATAGAATCTTCTAACTTATCAGGCGCGCTATCTTCAACGCTGCCACCTTGAAGCTGAAAAATATCGTTGGCTTGCATTTCCAACATCCACTCATTAAACTGAGAACGAGAAACGCGATCGCCAATTTGCCGACGGATGCGATAAATAGGGACGAGATGGTCTAAGTTATAATCTCGATTCAGCGCGTCGTAAGTTTGTAGAGCAATGGGCTTAAATTCGTCGTAGGATGAAATGGGACGATCCTGCTTTTGGGCTTTCTCCTCAGAAGCGATCGCGCCGTCGTCTAAATGCCCAATCCAATTCAGCAGCGCGTTAAAATCCCTCGATTTCACCCGTTGTTGGGGACGATAGTGAAGTTCGGCACTTTTCAATCCCGACTTCAGCAGTTGCAATCCCTTGTTAGTTAAAGAAACGCCAACCGATCTTCCTTTCTTTGTTCGCGCGATCGCGCCCATTTCCTCCAACTCCTCGTAAACTTTTTCATAGGCCCGTCTCGACTCCTTACTTAGTTTCATGCGATCGGTCAATTCGCCTTGCTTCACGGCCTTTGTCGCGCCCCCCAAGTCCCACAAATTGAGCAGGAGACGGGTTTTCAGCTTCGCATCGCTTCCCCCGGAGGCTTTGGTTGTTGCTGGCATATTAAGCAAATTCAGTAAATATTCGGCTCGATGTAGCGTCCGTCGTCGAACGCCTTTAACTCATCATATCCCGTTCCCTCTCCCCAGCGAAGGATTTGCAACGGTAAAATTACAGAGGTCGCGTCGCTGGCTATGGGGCGAGAAAGTTGTTCTATCGCCTCATTCGAGAAGTATCAGACAAGCGTTAAGGTATAAGATCGACAAAGCCCAATAAAACGCGATCGCCCTCATGCTAGAACACGACGTTATCATCGTAGGCGGCGGTTTAGCCGGATGCCGCGCCGCCCTTGAAATCAAACGCACCGACCCCAGCCTCGACATCGCCATCGTCGCCAAAACCCACCCCATTCGGTCCCACTCCGTCGCCGCCCAAGGGGGCATTGCCGGAACCCTCAAAAACGCCGACCCCCAAGATAGCTGGGAAGCCCACGCCTTCGATACCGTCAAAGGATCCGACTACCTCGCCGACCAAGATGCCGTCGAATTCCTCGCCAAAGAAGCCGCCGAAGTCATCATCGACCTCGAACACCTGGGCGTACTCTTCTCGCGCCGTCCCGACGGACGCATCGCCCAGCGCGCCTTTGGGGGACACTCCCACAACCGCACCTGCTACGCCGCCGACAAAACCGGACACGCCATCCTCCACGAACTGGTCAACAACCTCCGACGCAGCGGCGTTCGCCTTTACGAAGAATGGTACGTCTTGCAACTGGTTCTCGAAGACAACACCGCCAAAGGCATCGTTATGATGCGCCTTCTCGATAGAACCCTCCAAGTCGTCCGCGCCAAAGCCGTCATGTTCGCCACCGGCGGCTACGGCAGAGTTTACAACACCACCTCCAACGACTTCGCTTCCACCGGCGACGGCTTAGCCTTGTGCGCAACGGCAGGTTTGCCCCTCGAAGACATGGAATTCGTGCAATTCCACCCCACCGGACTCTACCCCGTCGGCGTACTCATCTCCGAAGCGGTGCGCGGCGAAGGGGCCTATTTGCGCAACAGCGACGGCAAGCGCTTTATGGAAGATTATGCCCCCAGTCGCATGGAACTCGCCCCTCGCGACATCACCTCGCGCGCCATTACCCTCGAAATTCGCGCCGGACGCGGCATCCACCGCGATGGCAGCCCGGGGGGGCCGTTCGTTCACCTCGACTTGCGCCACTTGGGACGCGAGAAAATTATGGAACGCATTCCCTTTGCCTGGGAAGAAGCCCATCGCCATTTGGGAATTGATGCGGCAGAGGAACCTATGCCCGTTCGTCCCACCGTCCATTATTCGATGGGAGGCATCCCCGTCAATACCGATGGACGAGTGCGTCGAAGTGGCGAGGGTTTGGTTGAAGGGTTTTTTGCAGCCGGGGAAAGCGCTTGCGTCTCGGTTCACGGGGCAAATCGTTTGGGGAGTAATTCGTTGTTAGAATGCGTAGTGTACGGTCGGAGAACCGGGCGCGCGATCGCGCAGTACGTCCAAAACCGCAAATTGCCCAACTTCGATGCCCAATCTTACCTCACTGCCGCTTCCGAACGCATCTATAGCCTGCTCGAGCAGCCCGGAACCCTACGCATCGACCAACTGCGCCAACAATTTCAAGACTGCATGACCGAACACTGCGGCGTTTTTCGCAGCGAAGCGACAATGGAAGAGGGGCTGAAACAGTTACGCGCCCTCGGGCAACAATACTCTCAAATCTATCTCGATGACAAGGATACTTGTTGGAATACGGAACTGATTGAAGCGTTGGAATTGCAGAGTTTGACGCTGGTGGGCGAGATGATTTTGACCTCTGCATTGAACCGTCAAGAAAGTCGGGGGGCCCATTCGCGGGAAGATTTTACCAGCCGCGACGACCAACGATTTCTCAGACATACGTTAACCTATTATTCGCCTGCGGGGATCGATATTGAGTATATGCCGGTTGTGATTAACCGTTTTGAACCCCAGGAGCGAAAGTATTAAATATGGCGTTTTTATAGGGACGTTTTATTTTATAGGGACGTTTTATAAAACGTCCCTACTTATATTTCTACGTAATTTCTATTGCTCAACGGGGATCTTGCTCGCTCCAAATTAATGCTATTCTCTCCTCCTGTGCGGGGGCGAGGATAATATATCGTACAAATGAATCTTGAGCGACTTTATAAATTGTTCCACCTCCGTACGATCCCTCTTCAGTCCAATCAAAACTATTGCTCAAAATCTCGCTCAAACTCTCGCTCGTGAACTGGCTTTCCAAAAAGTTTTCAAGCTCAGCGGAGGAAGGAGGAGAGCCTTCACTCGGAGTTACAGTCATGTGTTCAAAATGAAATTTTTTGCTTCCATCGGTAAATTTATCGGGTTGCTCCAATAAATCTTTCTCAAAGCTATACATCAAACCTTTATTTTGCTCGGGATTCCATGTATTTTTAACTTGAGCGATAATGGCTGAAAAGAAATACTCTGGGGTCACTACATTTGGCACCTCTCCCTCTTCTTCAATATCCTCTCCCTCTTCTTCGATATCCTCTCCCTCTTCTTCGATATCCTCTTCCTCTTCTTCGATATCCTCTCCCTCTTCTTCGATATCCTCTTCCTCTTCTTCGATATCCTCTCCCTCTTCTTCGATATCCTCTTTTTCGAGTTCCTCTCCCTCGCCAAGTTCCTCCCCTTCACCTTCACCCGGAAGCGGAGAGGGATTTGGTGAAGGAAATTTTCGGGTTTGAGATGAGGCGATCGCGCGCTGACGAGGAGATGTAGAACGAAACAAACGCGCTTCCTGCGGCATCCGCGAAGCGGTGCGCGGCGGGTTTTCCCTAATGGGTTCTTCAAAACGGTCTCGAATTTTTGTGTTGCGCGACGGCGAAGGTAACGACTTCTCAGAAGGGGGTTCCGGCGAGTCTGGGGAAGGAGGCAAGCGAGTTACTTTAACGGCATCCGGCACAGGAAGTTCCTCGACTTTAAAATCCCATTGCCAGTCAGTGGGAAGCGCCAGCGCGATCGCGTGGAGCGCGACAGCTAAGTAAAACCAAGGACGAATGACAACAATTCGTACTGGGGCGGGCAAATTTCTGAGGAAGTCAAGAGGTTTCATCGTATTTCCTGCACGTTCGTCCAGCGCGATCTCGATTTTACCGAAAATCTTGTCATTGGCTTAGACGAGGGTTATGTTGGTTTTGTGGCTTTCACCGAAGGGGGTAACAAGCGAACGGAAAATTTTGATTCCCTAACCGGCTCGGTCAATCAAGTTTTGTAACGAGGATACGCTAAAGCTCGCTTTCGGATCCTATACTAGCAACCTTTAATAGGGTCTCATTTTTTAGAAAACAGCTAGAGGAAAATAATGCTAACCATCAAAAGTTTACTTAAATCCATACCGGGAGTAAAGGCGCTTGCACGCTCGATGGGCTTAATGCGTCCCCAGGAGCCCCATTCTCGTCGATTTTTGTTAGAAATGCTCCCGAAAAACTCAGTTGGTGCAGAAATCGGGGTTCATAAAGGAGGTTTTTCAAAGCAAATTTTACGCATTGTCAATCCCCAAAAGTTACATTTAATCGACCCTTGGAAACATGAGGAAGCGAATACTTATAAGGATGCCTGGTATGGGGGAAAAGTCACAGGCGGACAATCAGATATGGACGCTCGACATGAAGCAGTCCGTGCTAAGTTTGAGACGGAAATTGATTCTGGTCAAATTGTTATCCATCGAGGCTATTCCAATGAAATGCTTCAAAAGTTCGACAATGAATCGTTAGATTGGGTTTACATCGATGGCAATCATCTTTATGAGTTTGTTAAACAAGACCTCGAACTCGGCTTCCAAAAAACTAAATTAGGGGGATATATTACAGGAGACGATTACACAACCGGAGGATGGTGGCAAGGAGGGGTAAAAAAAGCAGTGGATGAATTTGCGAAAAAAGAAGCTGTTGAATTAGTTAAGCTCCAACGCGGTCAATTTATCTTGAAAAAAGTAAAACATTAAGTGTTTTCAAGCTTCGTAAGCTAAGACGTATCTAAATTGGGAATTGGGAATTGGGAATTGGGAATAGAAGGTTTGCTTGATATTTAAGTTAATCCTTCCTCAAGGGAGAAAGGCGGCTGCCAGTGGAGAACAGTACGGATACGGCTGCTATCGACAGTAAGGGAACCCAAAAGGCGATCGCATCTCGCCGTATTAAGAGGAACAGAACGCCCGATCGCGCGCTCCAATAAATCCCCCCCCTTCCCCAGCCAGCGCAGCGCCTTGGGAGGGACGGAAACGAGGCGACAAGGGACGTTTGCTCCCTTTGCCAGAAGGCGGATCAGTTGGGGAGTCGAAATATCCTGTCCGTCGCTGAGAAGAAAGGTTTGATTCGCCGCTTGGGGATGAGTCAAGCAGCGCGCGATCGCATCTGCCACATTCCCCGCATACACAAAGCTGCGGCAGTTGTCAACCCCAGCCAACGGCAGCGGCAAACCACTCCGAACCCAGGCTATCAACTGCTCCATATTACCGGGATTTCCCGCACCGTAGACCAACGTCGGACGTAAAATCGTCCAAGTCATACCACTTCCCTGTGCCAAACGCCTCAGCACTTGCTCTGCCTGAAGTTTGCTGCGTCCATAGGGTGTATCGGGACGACAAGGAGACGCTTCAGTCAGTCGTTGGGAAGACAGCGTTGCCATTGCACCGATAGAACTGACGAAGACGAAATGTCCGACACCGGCCGCGATCGCGCACCGAACTAAATTCGCCGTCCCTTCCCGATTAACCCGCATAAACTCAGCCTCCGACTCCGCTGCCTCGTCCTCGTCTCGGAGAATGTGAGCGCGCGCCGCCAAGTGGACGACGGCATCAACGCCTTCCAGCGCCTTCTGCCAACTCGTCTCCCCATCAATTTCGCCCACTACAACCTCCACCCAGGGAATGGGAGGCGGCGAAGGAAAAGGACGGCGCAATGCTGCAATGACGCGCCAGCCTTGTTCGTGGAGAACCGGAAGGAGATGGCTGGCGATAAATCCCGTCGCTCCCGTCACTAAAACCGTTTTCAGCATCTTATTTGACATCCCTCAAAAAATGCTACAGATATTTCCCCCATCTCCCCATCTCCCCATCTCCCCATCTCCCCATCAAGGAGTGTCAATCATTTATAGCAACCATTCAAGGATTTCATATTCCATTAGGTCATCCATCGCTCATTTACACTATTTAAAGGTGAGGGAACTGCTTAAGTGCTTTTGGCAAGCGCCGATAGGGGGATAAAAACGAGACAGGGTGCGCTCTGAAGCTCCAAAAGCTGTCGCGCGATCGCTCCTCGAGGAACCGCTCAACTTCATCATTTCTTTAAATAAGCTCGACCTTATTTAAAGATTGTGTAAACTCGACTACCGGACTCTACCCAAATTTTTCACAATACATATGATAACTACAGGACATAAATTAAACGAGCATTAGGGTACTTCTATGACACACCTCAACAATACGCTAACCAAAACTTTTACTTCCGGCGCTACAGCTATGGCTATCCTTGCTGGCGTAGGCATGACGGCTGCACCCCAAGCTGAAGCTGCACAGCTCACCTGCACTGCAAGCGCGCCTTGTATGCTTTCCGACTTTGTGGGAACCGATAACTTCTTTGTGACGGGTGACAAGCAATTCGCAGATTTCCTCTACATCCCGACTGAAGGCAACGTCCCCACTGCTGATAACATCGAAGTTTTCGGCGAGAAAATAGGTAAGGTTATCAACATCGTCTTCAACGGTTTATTCCTCGCGGAGGAGGGCGAACGAGCTGAGGCATTCTTGTCCCACACGACGACGATCCTGAAGCCAAATACTTTCTTCAAGGAATTCGATCTCTCCTTCAACGGTCAAGGACCCTTCGCTGGCATTACGGAAACCGTTTTTGATACGAACAATCCTTTCCCCGTTCCCATCGCTCAGCTCGATGTGGATACGGACAATCCTCCAAGTTCGCTTTTCGATATCGTCGATGTTAGCGATCTGAAGCTGACCAGCGTCCGAGCAGAAAAAGATATCGAGTTGTTTGGCTCGGGTGGCAGCGCCTCAATTTCGATCTTCCGTCAGTCTTACACTCAAGATGTTCCCGAACCTGCTTCGATGTTAGGTCTTCTCGCGGTTGGCGGTTTGGGATTAGTTCTCAAGCGCAAGCAAGCTAACTAAGCTGTTGGACGCAACGCGATCGCTAATACTTTGTAAACATGGTCTGCACGAGCTGTGTCCATCTAGGTGATGAGCGAGAACCAAGCTATCATCTTAGACCTCTGTTTCGCCAATAGTGAAGAATCAGCTTAGCTGGTGCGATCGCGGGTAACCTTTAAATCCATAGCACGACTATAGGCTGTCTGAAGGAGTGACAGTCTATAGTTTTTATTCTTTTACACCAGAAACTACACGGATATCGCGAGGCATATCTTTCGATATTTGAGGAAGATTTGCGTCAAATGCAGGAAGTATCTTTTTGGAATTGAAGTAACTGTGTCAAAAAGCAAGATAAATATAGCTATATACACTGAAATGAAGAGCGCGGTCGCGGGCGCGACTCCCTCAACTTTGCCATTTTTTTAAAAAAAACAGCTTGAGTATAAAGATTTGATGAATTTAATGTCCGCCGCCTACCCAAAAATTTCACAACAGATATGATATCTACAGACAACACTTAACCAAAGGTACCGAGGGCATCTGAATGACACACCTGCACTGTACGCTAACTCAAACCCTTACCTCTGGCGCTACTGCCGTAGTTCTCCTAGCGGGTCTGGGGATAGCAGCGACACCCCAAGCTGAAGCCGCACAATTAAGCTGTACGGCAACTTCAGTTTGCACGCTCTCCGAACTCTTAGAAGACGACAACTTCTTAGTGGTGGGCGACAAAAAATTCAGCGACTTCGACTACAGCATCCTGGGAGGGAATGCTCCTGCTCCCGAAGAAATTTCAGTTTTTGGAGAGATTTCGGAAGGCGTTTTCTCCATTGCTTTCACCGGTTTATTTTTGGCGGAACCGGGCGAACAGACCAATGCTTTGCTCTCGCACACAGTGGAAATCTTAAAGCCCAATGCCCGCTTTAAGGAAGTTGCCCTATCCGCGAATCCCCAAGGTCCCTTCGCAGGGATTACCGAAAAAGTCTTCGACCCGAACGATGTTGAGGTAGCCCAACTCGAAGTCAATACAGACAATATTCCCAGCACGCTGTTCGATATGGAAGATATCAGCGAGCTGCAACTCAAAAAGATTAGAGTTGAAAAAGAGCTGGACTTGGACGGAGTGGGAGGAAATACAGCAAGTTTCTCGATTTTCCGTCAGTCCTACACTCAAGTAGACATTCCCGAACCAGCTTCTGTGCTAGGTCTTTTGGCGGTAGGTGGCTTGGGAGTTGCTCTCAAACGCAAGCGCGCCGAGTCGCTCTCCTAAGAGAAAAGAAGAAAGGGACAATCTGGTTAAAGATTGCCCCCATATTAATTCCACAAGATTATCAGAAACCGTATTCTAACACAGGAGTAAGGGATAGTTCGCGATCGCGGTTTCGTTAAGCTGCTTATCCCAAATCTTCAATTTTTGGTCGAGTTCGGCGATTTCAAAAATCGACCGGACTTGTTTTTTTAAGTTGCACAGGCGCAGGTGGCACTTCTTCTGGCGAGCGAGGCGACGCAGTTCGACGAGGACAAATAAACCAAAATGATCGATCCCGTTGACCTGCTCGAGGTCGATAACCCAGTAGGAGGGTTGGTCGGTTGTAGGAGTTTCCACGAAATTTAAAAGCTTTTGTTTGAGGAGGTTTGCTCCTGTAAGATCGAGATCTTGCTGAGGACGAATAACAATATACATAACTGGTCTAACTCTTCTACCCAATGGCTCTTATCATCGCTTGCGCGGGAGATGTTGTCGTCGCTTTGCATCACCGGCACAGTGCGATCTTAGCGGGGGTTGGAAAGCGATCTCGTGCCGGTTGGGGAGGTGAGCAAAAAGGGGGTGGAAATGCGATCGCGATCGCATTTCGCGCGCGCTATAGCACTCGGAGTGCTCCTGCACCCCACCCACCTTATTTGCCGCTAGCAACTGTCCTTCCCAGACCTATAGGCGTTTGGTGAAGGACATTAGCGACAATCGAGCTTTAAAGCAAGAGGAATGCTACAATTCCCAAGTGCAGGTTTAGGGTTGAGGGCCTCAATGCTCAATTTATCCAAACACCATCAACGACAGTATTATTCCGAACTGGTTAAACAACTCGTCGGCAAGCACACGCTCAAAATTTGGAGTTTGATGTGTTTGTTTGTATTGTTGACCGGCGCGTTGGCCGCAGTGGGATTGCTCGATCCGGGTTACGATCCTACCGACACTGGAGTCGATGCGTCTGCGCCCGGTTTAACCGCAGAACCTCGGACATCCGCTCCCGAACGCTCCCGATATAGTGCGAAAACTTGGAAAATGGCGCTATTGTTGCTGGCGAGCACAGTTAGTGGGGGCGCGATCGCCTATCATTTAAAGTACGCCGATTGGTCGCCCAAACCTCCTCGCAAATCCGTCGCGCGCGCCCAACCCAAACGGAAAATTAAACCCAAAACTAAAGTCAAAGCGGCTCGCACCCCTTCCCCCAAAGCTTCCTCCCCTCGCAATTCCCGACAGCGGCGAGTGGCACGCTCTCGTACTCCAAATCCGCGATCGCGTTTGTCCCCCTCCCCCGTTCCTCGTTCCCGCTCGCTCCCGGCAACCTCCGCTTCCGCACTCCCCAAGTCTCTTCCCGCTGCGCGCTCCCGCGTTCCCCGACAACTCCCACCGAGTCTTCGCGCAACTCCGAGTTTGCCCTCTCATCGCCGCGAACTCAATGTTGCCATCGTTCCCGCCGAAACCGTTATGCCCCTCGACCGGCGCGAACCCTCTCTGGCTGAGTCGTTGGACTTGCGCAGGCGCTATCCCATTACCTCCATAATGGGAGAAACGAAAGATGTGTAAAATAGGGGATTGCTCGGTCTAATGTGGCGATGGCTTCAAAATGTATTTAAAGGTTCCTCTAACTCGACAAAGGTTGCTCTTTCTCCTGCCGCAGAGGACAAAGGCGAAATTCCTCCTTTGAGCGACGAGGATTACAACTTTTTGTTTGGTCAACTGCTCGATGGCGTAGCACATGGCTGGCAGGCTCCTCGCGTTCAGCGCTTTTTCGAGCAACTGGGCGAACAGGGGAAACATCCTCTTTGGATTCGTTGGCTGCAACAATCTTACGGACCTAAAGTTTTGGCTTCTCCCGTTCCCGATTTAGAGTTGTCCAAAAAGCTCGTTCTTCTAGCGCATCAAACTCAATACCTTCCGAAGATTATGGAAGTTGGGGCGATGGCAAATGCGATCGCGCAAAGTATTCAGCAAAAAGCGACAATTAACCCAATTTGGGAGTACGATGGCCCCGATGCGGGAAGTCTTGATGAAACGCAAGCTGCCCAACCTGAATATATTACGCCAGACGAGCTATTGAAACGATTGGAACAAGACCCCGCCTTCGCTCAACAACTTGCCGCGCAGTTGGGAATTAACGAGACAGAACCTCAAGTTCTCCTTCGCGTTTTGCTCCAACGCTTTCAGCAGGATGGTCAATCTTAATTCAATTAAAAATTTAAGGCGAAAATTCTAGTACGGGCGGGGTTACCCCGCCCCTACCAATGACGAATGACATCCTACAACGCTGGAGCGCGGGAGAAGACCCCACACTAGAAGACCTACGAAAATTGTTGGCGTGGGAGTTAGCCGATGCTCGACGCGCGATCGCATTTGGCATAACCGCTCAAAACGGCTTGGAAAGATTGGAGAGGCGATCGCGTCTCTTCCAAATCTTACAGCCTGAAGTTGCACAATTGTGTCAAAAATTAGGATTTAGCGATCGCCAACGCATTCAATCCACCCTTTGGACGTTGTGGTTGCCTCTGTCGCTGCATCTCGTTGCCGCGCGCCAAGCCTTGGGACGACCGTTGATTCAAGGGATTCTGGGCGTTCAAGGTACGGGGAAAAGCACGTTAGGAGCTGTTCTCGGTCTGATTTTAGGATATTTGGGCTACCCCACGCTCGGCCTATCCCTTGACGATTTGTATAAAACCTATGAAGAACGACAGCAGCTTCAACAGCAGAATCCACGCTTAAGATGGCGGGGACCTCCGGGAACCCACGATGTCGATTTAGGACTCGCTGTACTCGACAATTTACGCAATTCTCAAGCACAGCACCCAATTTTTGTCCCTCGTTTCAATAAATCTGCTTACGACGGTGCGGGAGATCGAACAGCGTCGGAGGAAGTGACCGGTGCCGTTGAAATTGTCCTGTTTGAGGGTTGGTTTGTCGGTTTTCGTCCCCTCGATCCTTCAATTTTCGAGACAGCGCCGCCGCCTATTGTAACGCCAGAAGACCGCGTTTTTGCCCGGGAGAGCAACGAACGCCTCCAGGAGTATTTACCCCTATGGGAACGCCTGGATCGCTTATTGGTGCTGTATCCCGTCGATTATCGCGCTAGCAAACAATGGCGCAAAGAAGCAGAGCAACGCGCGATCGCCTCTGGGAAGTCGGGGATGAGCGATGCACAAATCGAGGATTTTGTCGAGTATTTTTGGAAAGCACTTCATCCCGAATTATTTCTCATTCCCGCAATGGAGAACGCAGATTGGGTCATTGAAGTGGGACGCGATCGCACTCTTGGACGCATTTATCAAACAAATGAGGAGAATTAAAAAGTACATATTTACGCTTTTTGAATATGCTCTCCGAGTGCGATTTGACCGATATTCTGCACCACAAAAAGTCGTCTTTCGTGCTACGTTAAGATATCCCATTGGTTTACTAAGTAGGTGGGCGTAATTAAAAGAACAATATCTCCAGCTAAAACCCTTACCTGGCAAGGAATACGGTTTTCGAGGTTATGCGTTTATTTTTGCCCACCTACTTACAGCCATGTCCAAACGACTCACCATTGCCCAAGCACAGCAGCAGCTTCCCAACCTGCCCAACGAACTCATCCACGAGCCAATCGTCATCACTCAAGAGGAGTTCCTGTCATAGCAGCAATAGAATCAAAGCGATATCTCAATACAATATTCGGTTTTACAAGTCTTTGGTCAGCCATCGTGAATAGAGAGCCGCGATCGCCAATTTCTATTATATTATTTTTTGTCAATATAGTATTTCCGCCCCCGAACGCAAACAGCGGTCGGAGATCGCCAACTTTGAGTCATTCCTCTCTTGTCCCTCAAATTGGTAAATTCTTCCATTCTGAATTCTTCTATTCTAAATTCTCCCATTCTTCTAAAAAAAATCGCCCCCAAAGGAGGCGAAAACATTTAATAAACTCATGTACGGACATTTTGAAACATCCCTACCTCAAATCGATTAACGCGCCGACTTAGCAGTCATAGTACAGCGAGAACTCATAGGGATGAGGACGCAGACGCATTGGGTTAATTTCGTTATCGAGCTTGTAAGAAATCCAGTTCTCGATGAAGTCGTCAGTAAATACACCGCTATCAGTCAAGAAAGCTTTATCATTTTGCAAACTTTCCAGCGCATCTTCGAGAGAACCCGGAGTGCTAGGAATCTTGCTCAACTCTTCCGGGGTGAGATCGTAGATGTCCACATCAAGGGGGTCGCCCGGATCGATTTCGTTCTTAATTCCATCAATCCCCGCACACAGCATCGCCGCAAACGCGAGATAAGGGTTTGCCGTCGCATCGGGACAGCGGAATTCCAAACGCTTCGCCTTGGGATTGGGTCCCGACAGCGGAATGCGAACCGAAGCCGAACGGTTGCCTTGAGAATAAGCCAAGTTCACCGGCGCTTCAAAGCCAGGAACCAAACGCTTGTAGGAGTTGGTTGTCGGATTGGTAAAGGCCAGAAGTGCGGGAGCGTGCTTGAGGATACCGCCGATGTAATTTAGCGCCATCTTGCTCAAGTTCGCATAGCCATCATCGCCCCAGAACAACGGCTGTCCGTCCTTCCAAATGGATTGGTGGGTGTGCATCCCAGACCCGTTATCGTTGAACAGGGGTTTGGGCATGAAGGTAACGGTTTTGCCGTATTTTTTGCCCACATTTTTAATGACATACTTATAAGTCATCAAGTAGTCAGCCGCTTCGATGAGCGTCGCAAAGCGAACACCCAGTTCGTTTTGTCCGCCAGTTGCCACTTCGTGGTGGTGCTTTTCAATGGGAACGCCGCATTCGCCCATCGTCAGCAGCATTTCCGTCCGCATATCCTGAATAGTATCGGTTGGCGCAACGGGGAAGTAACCTTGCTTGTAGCCCGGTTTGTATCCTAAGTTGCCGCCAGCCTCTTCGCGACCGGAGTTCCAGCGCCCTTCGACGCTATCAACGTAGTAGAAGCCTTTGTTTTCAGTTTGGTCGAAGCGCACGTCGTCAAAGACAAAAAATTCGGCTTCTGGACCAAAGAAAGCCGTATCGCCAATTCCGGTAGATGCAAGGTAATCGAGCGCTTTTTGGGCAATGCTGCGAGGATCGCGGCTGTACCATTCGCCCGTGCGCGGTTCTTTAATCGAGCAAATCAGCGAGAGAGTCTTTTCTTGGTAGAAAGGATCGATCCAAGCCGTATTAGCATCGGGTACCATCGACATATCGGATTCGTTGATGGCTTTCCAACCCCGAATACTAGAGCCATCAAAGGGTACGCCGTCGATAAAGGAACTTTCGTCGATTTGGTCGTAGTAGAACGAGCAGTGCTGCCAAATTCCTGGCGTGTCGATGAATTTGAGATCGATGATTTTGATCTCTTCATCGCTAATCATCTTCAAAATGTCTTCCGGGGTTTTAGACATATGGCGGCTCCTTCCGTATTCTTGCTGTGTTCGACTATCGAATTATCGTAGGAAGAGAGCCGAACTGGTTTTGTCTTTTTTGATACAAAATCCCATTGTGCGGATTTTATTAATGAATGGGAAGGTTTTGGGAAAGCAGTGTTTATCGTGTAGCGATCGCGCAGTTTGGGGCTGGATGTAAAGAAATGTATCAAAATAGAGGGGGATGAGGGGAGTTGTGGAAGATTTCGAGAGCGAGCAGTCATTTGGTGTGGGATTATGAATGAAGAGCAAATTGGCTCGGGCTTCAGTGGAAGTCGATCGCACAAGATAAATCGCACAAGATAAGTTGTTTGGGAGCGCACTTTATATGAGAGACGCGATTACAAACCTGATTAAAAACTATGATGTCGCAGGCAGTTATCTCGATCGCAACGCGATCGATAGCCTCAAGTCCTATTTTGCATCGGGAACCGACCGCGTTGCCGTAGCTTCGATGATTACGGCTAATGCAGCGTCCATCGTCAAGCAGGCGGGGACGAAGTTGTTTGAGGAAGTGCCGGAGTTGCTGCGTCCGGGAGGCAATGCCTATACCACTCGCCGTTATTCGGCTTGTTTGCGGGATATGGACTACTATCTACGCTACGCAAGCTATGCGCTGGTTGCTGCCGATACCAATGTCCTCGACGAGCGTGTTTTACAAGGGCTGCGGGAAACCTATAATTCTTTAGGCGTTCCCATTGGTCCGACGGTTGTTGGGATTCAAATTATGAAGGATGCCATTAAGGAGATGGCCTCGGATGCAGATATTGAAGAGACTTCGTTTATCGACGGACCTTTCGATCATATCACTCGCGAGTTAAGCGAAGTGGACGTTTAGGAAGGCTATTGCAGCCAAGGTAACGTTCGAGCTATCGTTTCGATCGACCGAGCCTTCGATCCGATCGCATGACTCGCGAGTTAAGCGAAGTGAGTGTTTAAGAAGGCTGTCGCAACCCAGTTCTCTTCGAGTTAAACTTTTGTAACTGGAACTGCATCAATGTTTAAAAATCGTACTTCTGGTAGCAGGAGTGCGATTTTTACGATCGCGCGCTTTCGGAGAATAAGGTTTTCGCGATCGCTTCTGCGGTTCTTTCTTTTCGCCACAACCAGTGCTTATCTTGACCGTTTTCTCGCAAATGGTCAATCCCTTTATCAATAGCTGTCCCAATTTCCTCAAAATCCGAAAAAGTCGAACCAATGGTTACGGGCCAAGTGACTTGATGCTGAATAACGGGATAATCGGAAGCAACAATGTAACACCCACAAGATGCAGCATCGCTAATTACGCCACTCGTTCGATAATAATAGCGCTCTTTGTCGTAGTGAATGACAATAATGTCAATTTCTTTTAAGGCATTGAGATAATCTTCCTCCTCTGTGGTATCGAGTAGCGTTACTTTCAGTCGCTCCAAATAGTTCGGTTTTTGCCCGAAGGGAGTGCCAATGACAAATTCGCACGAATGAGGAGACGAAACAATATACTCCTGAATTTTCTCGATAATTTTGCCAATAGGTTTATCCGCTCGAATTGCTCCCACCACGCCAATTTTAATCGGCACATCTTCGGCAAGTCTTTCGCCCGGTGCGAGTTTGGGGTGACAGTCGCTTAAAATAGGATGGGGAATGACAATGGTGGAGGAAGGAGGCAGCCTGTATTTTTCGGGAATGACGCGATCGTCAATTTCAAAGGTCAGAACTTTGAGGTTTTTAAATAACTTTAAATACGCTTTAAGATAGAGCAATCCCCAATACTTAATTTGACTGGACATGGCAAACTGTTGATTGCCGTGCAGCCCGATAAAAACTCTTTTTCCTCGCGCAGCCATCAATGCCAATAAGGGCAAAACAACAGAAAGATGTTGATTATAAATTTCAAAAACGAATAAAATATCTTCTTCTTTAAAATTCAAGGCTCTCAGCCCCATTGCAATATGACGATACTCTCGACGCAATTGCAATCCTGCCGAATAACTGGGAAGAGACTGAGTAGACTTTTTTACCCACTCCGGCAAAGGCGTTTCGAGGGAAAGAAAGCCAATTTTTTGTTGAGGGGTATAATTACCGATTAATAGAAAGTCTTTAAGACCATTGTGCATTAATTGCATGGGCGAGTTAAAAGTTGTAAAAATAAAGAATAACGTAAAATGACGAAATGGAACTCCCAATGGAACCCATTGAGGTCGAGAGCCAGAGAGAATATACAACTGTAGTCTGCTACTTCTCGTCTGCGTTGAGTGTCAATGGAGGGTTGGCTCGTTTATAGGATAGCCTGTTAATTCTATTTTCGCTATTTATTGTGCTTACTACATAAAATTTATATTGTCAATACCAGATGCAACATTTTCTATCGAATTTGTCCTTTTACCCCATCGAGCCAATTAAGGGATCGACGGACTTTTGCGAGCGGTTTTTACTGACGATGCCAAGCGATCGCGATTTTAATTGGGTATTTCAAAACTGTAATGCTTCGAGCTAAAAAGAACAATTTTCTAAGCGTTGGACGCAACTTTTACAAGGGTTAGAAAGAGAGAACAATACCAGATTCATCAAATTTTGCTACAACCCCCTCACCCCGTCACCCATAACTGGCGAACTCTGAACTCTGAACTCTGAACTCTGAACTCTGAACCCTGAACTCTGAACTCTGAACCCTGAACTCTGAACTCTGAACCCATCTCCCTCTCGTGCGATAATATGGCGACGACTACTTCGCACCTCGCTCCCACCCCTCATGGTTCAATCTCCCGCATCTCACGAAGATATTGCTGCTGCCTTGCAAACGCCTGTGGATTTTAACTTTCAACTGCCCGATCCTGAAGACGAAGAGATTCAAGAGTCAGAGTTCGAGCAACAACTCGACGCAGTTTGGAAGGTATGCGAGCGATTTGACTTGCAAACCGATATTTGGCGGGGACGCATTTTGCGGGCGGTACGCGATCGCGAAAAAAAAGGCGGCGACGGACGGGGGACGGGTTTTCTCAATTGGTTGAAAACGCGGGAAATTAGCAAAAGTCAAGCCTACGGACTCATTCAACTTGCCAATAGCGCCGATACTCTCCTTGCCGAAGGTCAACTGGATCCCAGCACCATCGATAATTTTAGCAAGCGTGCCTTCGTGGAAACCGCAAAGTCGGCTCCAGAAGTGCAGCGCCTCGTCAGCGAAGCCGCGCAAAAAGGCGATCGCATTACCCGACGAGAAGTCAAGCAACTCTCCGACGAATGGACGGCAATGAGTTCGGAATTACTGCCCGACGAAGTTAAGGAAAAGGCAACCGAAGGGGGACTTCCACCTCGCCATTTAGCCCCCCTCGTGCGGGAAATGGAAAAGTTGCCTGACTCTCACCTTTACCAAATTCAACGGGAAGTTGCCGAAAGTCCCGATATTGACACCGTAAAAACCTTAACTTCAGAGGCTCGCAGTTTATCCAAATATCTCGATGCTGCCGCCCAAGTTCAAACTCTCAAGCGCGGAACCGTAGATATGGAAATGGCACTGGAAGAGGCCCTGCGTCTCGACTGTTTGAGTACGGCGGCAGATTTAGTTAAACAGGCAACGGCGCTCGAGCAGACGGTGGGCAAGCTATTCGCCACGTGGAAGCGGTTGGGGAATTTAGCCGATCGCCTGTACGTGGATACCGGCGCGAGTACCCCCCATTTGCGATCGCTCCTGGTTTGTCTCGATCCCCTCACCAACGAAACCATCGAACTTGCCTTAGATGAAGACAACGATCGCCTCGTTCGTTTGAGAGTGATGGCAGAAGGAGGTGAGGAGTCTTCGCAATGAATAACGAATAATGAATAATGAATAATTACCCCTCCTTAAAACAAGAGAATTGAATAATTATTAATCGATCGAACAAGAGCGAGGTACAAGTCGAACAGCGACTTCAGTTTTGAATGGGTAAAATGCGAATATACCCCCAACCTCCCCCTTGAAGGGCAACACCGCGCACAAAAGGCGTATTGTTGGGATAATCGTATTCAGGAACCCATTCTCCGCCCACATGAACGCGCGCCAGCCCCTCCGAAATCGGTTCGGCATCGTTGTAGAGAAGAGGTTCGACGTGCCAGCGCCCGAGGCGATCGATAAAGCCAACGCTGTTTCCATTTCTGGCTAAGGCTAAGCCGTTGGCAAAAGGCAAAACGGCGAGGGGATCGGCATCGGGACCGACGGTGGAATCGTGAATCGTTCGCGGCGAGTAAAATTTGAAGGGAATTGCTAGGTTGCCCGAGCGATCGATGAACCCCCATTTTTCCGTGACTGCAACTCCGGCTAACCCTTGTGAAAATTCCTGGACAGCGTTGTATTGCGGCGCGATCGCCCAGTTGCCTGTGGTGTCGATATACCCCCATCGTTGAGAGGTTTCGTCTCGGGCGGCGGCGAGTCCCTCGGAAAAGCCTCCCACAGCGCTATATTGTGGCGCGATCGCTTGTTCTCCCGCGCCATCGATAAAGCCAAACTTCCCGCCGACTTCTAAGGGCGCTAACCCCTCGCGAAAGGACGCAGCGGAGGGGAATTGTAGGGGAATTACAATCGCCCCGTTTTTGTCGATGTAGCCCCACTCCCCGTCCCGCGAAACGGCGGCAAGTCCTTCGGAAAAGGGCAGAACGCGGTCGAATTGCGGCGCGATCGCTTGTTCTCCCGCGCCATCGATAAAGCCGAAGGTTTGCCCGTCTGTACTCGCCGCCGCCAATCCTTCGGAAAAATCCCCCGCTGCGGCAAATTGGGGCGCGATCGCGAAATCCCCTCCAACGTCGATATAGCCCCACCGCCTGTTATCCCCCACTCCAACTGCCACTGCTGCCCTTTCCTCGGTAAAGGGGCGAGCCTCATCGAAGCGCGGGGAAATAACGGTTTGACCTCCGTCGTCAATATAGCCAATTTTCCCGTTGGCAAAGCGGGCCATTGTTAATCCTTGTGAAAAAGGTCCAAATGCTTGAATTTCCGGCCCAAAGGCAAATAAATCGCGAAATAGATTGACTTCGCTGACGGCGTACTGGGCGGGAACGAGGCCGTCGAAATTGCGGATTCGACACAGCATCGCCCCAATTTCGCCACGACTGGCGCTGCGCGACGGCTCTAGTTGGCGAACATTGGGATAGGTGGCAATTATACCGCCTTCGGTTCCCGCCGCGATCGCGCGTTCGGCGTAACGGGGAATTTGCACGGCATCGGTGAAATAGGTATTCAAGACGCGATCGTAATTTTCGGGGACAGGCAATGGCTTGGCATTGGCCAGAACCGCGATCGCCTGTACCCTGGGAATCGCTTGGTTCGGCTTAAATGTCCCGTCGGGATATCCACTAAAAAATCCGCGTTCTGCCGCCATACGAATCGCACCCGCCCCCCAAAACTGCTGAGGCACGTCTCGAAATAGAGGAGCTGCGCGGATTTTGGGCGCGTTGGGAAAGGCATTGAGCATCAACGCGGCAAATTCAGCGCGCGTGATGGTTGCCGTGGGGCGAAAATCGCCGTTGGGATAGCCGCTAACCAGTTTGAGATCGCTGAGTTTCTCGATACAGCGTCCGGCCCAGTGGGCATTCGTATCGTTAAAGGCAAAGACAGCCGAGGTGTTGAGACCCACAAGAAGCGCGGCAATCGCCCAAGTTGTTGGGAGTCGGTTGAAAAGAATTGATACAATTAGCGGCGCTTTGCTCGCCATAGGGGGAATGCACCTCGTGTTAGATTCCGTTCATCTATTGCTTGAGGGGTAAGTATAGGCGAGGTCATGTTTTTTTTTGACAATCGCAATCATTCTTAATAATTGCTGGAGCATTTCTGGGGAGGGAGATTGCTTTTTAAGGGTTTCGGCTCGCTCTTTCCCCGACCTCAAAATTCAGTTAATGCGTTAATCCGTGTTCGAGAGCAAAACGCACCAATTCGGTACGGCTATAGGTTCCTGTTTTGCTGAACAAGCGGCTGACGTACTTTTCAACATTACGAACGCTGGTATTTAACTGGCGCGCAATTTCCTTGTTCATTAGACCTTTCGCCACGAGATCGAGAACGCTTTGTTCGCGAGGGGTCAGTTCGATTTCAATGGGAGGAGGGCTTTGAGTAATTCCCGATCGCGGTTCGAGTCGGCCGAGCAGGACATCAATTTTGGTTTCGATTTCTTCTAACTTCGTCGTTTCGTTTCCCGAACCCTCTGCTGCACTGCGACGCGCCAGGAGATTTCTGACAATGGCGACCAACTCGTCAGGCTCGAACGGCTTGGACAAATAGGCATCGCACCCCGCATCGTACCCCTGAATGCGGTCAGCCGTCATGCCGCGAGCGGTGAGGAAGACCACTGGTATGGTTTTAAAGCGAGAATCCTCTCGAAGGCGTTCGAGAAATTGATAGCCGCTGACTTGAGGCATCATAATATCAGAGATGATGAGATCGGGAGGGGTCTTTTCCATTAATGTCCATGCTTCCTCAGCGCTGGCTGCAACCTGTACGGAAAATTCGTCGTCATCTTCTAGGTAAGCTTGTACTGCTTCGCGCAATCCGGGTTCGTCATCTACGAGTAAAAGTTTGGGAGGATCTGACATTACCACTGTGCTTATGGGATTATACCGATGGGGGATAGAGATTGGGCAATTCCTATTTTAAAGGGTCTTCGGACGAAGTCGAGCCCAAGCTCAGCTTCTGCGGAGATCGTAAAACCGCCTAATTTCTCGCCCTAAATCCAACTTTCGCAATCGGGACGCTAGGGTTTGTGAGAAAGTATACCTTAACTGTCAGATCATTTTCCTCGCTGGCTCCTTGCAGCCGCTCTTTCTGCGCAATTTAACGCTGCACGGTTCCGGATTTTTATTCTTTTGTTGAGGAAATTGAAGATAGTTCCTAGTACAGTAGTTTCTGTAGCCCGGGCATTTTCAGAGTTCTTGCTCTAACGGCCTTTGATTTTGAGATCGAAACCGTTACTTTAACTTAGTGTCCGGGAACTCTAGGAACGTACACCTAAAGATTCACTTTAGTCAACCAGGGAGATTTCTAATATCCAATGCCTGAGACCGAAGGTCGCCTTATAACCACCAATCATCTGCTCGCTGCTTTGTCAGAGACCGATTTTCACTATCTTGCTCCGTCTATCGAGCGAATTTCCCTCGCTAGGGGTCAAGTGTTGTTTGAAGCGGGAGAACCCGTTGGGGAAGTGTATTTTCCCGAAGGGGCCGCGATCGCGATCGTTTCCCAAATGGACAATGGCGCAACCTCTGCCGTCTGTGCCGTTGGGCGAGAGGGACTGGTGGGTCTCCCGCTCTTTTTAGGCGGGAATTCCACACCCTACAAAGCTATCGTCCAAATTCCAGGGCCAGCCCTCAAAGTCGATGCCGACGTTTTCAAACGCGAATGCGCGCGCCGGGGCGAATTGGAGCACCTATTGCTCCTCTACACCCAAGTACGCATGACTCAAGTGGCACAAACGTCCGCCTGTCGCTCCCATCACGGGATCGCAAAACGACTTGCCTGCTGGCTGCTGTGGATTCGCGATTGCATTGGGCAAGATGAGTTACACCTGACTCAAAAAAGAATTGCCGAAATGCTGGGCGTTCGTCGCGCCAGTATTACTGAAGCGGCAATTTCACTCCAAGATGCCGGACTCATTCGCTACACGCGCGGCCGAATCGCGATTCTCGATGCCGTCGCTCTCGAAGCGAGGGCCTGCGAATGTTACCGGATTATTAAATTGGAAGTGGCGCGCTTGCTGCCGTCGCCGGGAGAGCCAACGCGCTACGAGTAAACCGAGCGAACCCCTTAAATTGGGGAAAACGCCGATTAGGGGTGCATTTCCGTCCAGCTTGCCCCCTCGACCTTATTAGCTTTTCGCCTTTTGTGTACGTTTACAAACTAAGACTTCCTTAAATCGAGGTATCTTAAGCATAAAGTTCTGTTAGCGATGGGAATTGACAATTCCTTGTTCGCAAGCAGGCATATAAAGGCTGAGCGATAGGGATCGAGTGGCTGGCTGAGGGGCGCGTTACCAATTGGGTGGCTCGCTCGAGTCAGAACTCTCTTCACAATCCTTTGCTTGGCTGGTTCAATCGACAATTTTGTCTGAAGTCCAGTTCGAGGAGATTTTGATATTTGTGTGTGAAAGCGAGTCAGTTCCGGTTAATAAATTACTTGCAGCTCTACCCGAAGCAGAGTATCAACGCCTTGTGCCTCATTTAGAACAGGTCGATCTCCTCTGCGAACAAGTTCTTTACGAACCCGACGAACCGATTGAAGTGGTTTATTTCCCAACCCAAGGTATGGTCTCTCTCGTCTCGATTCTAGAAGAGGGAGCAACCAGCGAAATCGGTGTAGTCGGTCGCGAAGGGATCGTCGGTTTTCCCGCCTTTTTAGGCGGGAATTTTACAACCAGTTACGCCATCGTGCAGCTTTCAGGAAGCGCAGTCATGCTCGATGCGGATATTCTCAAGCGCGAGTTTGAACGCGGCGAGTGGTTACATCGACTGCTATTGCTCTATACCCAAGCCTTACTCGCACAAGTCTCTCAAACCGCAGCCTGCAACTCTCAACACGGGGTCGAACAGCGATTGGCCCGTTGGCTATTGTCTGCGAGCGATTGCGTCGAGCAAGATGAGTTGGAGATGACTCAGGAATTTTTGGGAAATATGCTGGGAATCCGGCGATCGAGCGTGACTGTGGCTGCTGGTCTCCTCCAAAAAATGGGCGCAATCCAATACCGCCGGGGGAAGATCAATATTGTCGATCGCGCTGCTCTAGAAGCTAAAAGTTGCGAGTGTTATTTATTGGTTAAAAATGAGTATTTCCGCTTGCTGGGCTTCACGCGCCTTTAAAATTTGAAAATGTTGAAGGTCTATTCTTCGTTCCAAGGTTTTTTAAAATAGAGCTACAGTTAATAGCAATTTTTCCTGCTCAGCGAGGTGACGCAAATATGGGACGACAAGCGAAACTGAAAAAAATCCGACACGATTCTGATACGCAATCCCAGGTTCGATCTGAATCAGAACCGACGCAATTTGTCAAGGAACTCCGACGACAAGGTTACAATTTGAAACAAGTAGAACGATCCCCAGACTTACCGAAGGATAACTCAGAACCGGAAGTCTAAATGTAGGGCTATAAATCCTGCTTGCGCCGTGTCTGAAGGACAGATGCCGCAAGTGGGATTGAGTATTTAATCCAACTGCAAATGAGTCAACTGCTGAGCTTCACGACAGCGAATGGCAAGAGCGCGATCGCCGTCGCCCTGCTCGAGATGCAATTTCTCAAGTTCGGAAATCCTATTTCTGAGAACGACGGTCGATTTCGTGGGCTTGCTCTACACTTCCCTAAAATCGTGGAGATGTGGAAGTATTGTAGCGGAGAGTGAGGAGCGGGAAAAACGAATAACTGATGACTAACAACCAAGGACCAATGACCAATGACCAAGGACAAATAATTTAGCTACAATAAAAAATTGCTAGAGTTTGTATTGGCAGGGAACAGGCAACATCGAAACTATCTACGGTCAACTTCAAGGACTCAAACCCAGTCAGCTCAAGCAGTTGCAACGGCTGTATCGCGAACGGCTGCCGGGAAATTACTTGACAACTCCCGAATTTGCCCAACGACTTGGGGCGATCGCCAACGACCTCGGCAAGCCAGTCTGCGCCTACTTTAACCGGCGGGGACAAGTGATTCGCGTGGGCGTGGGTTCGGCGCGCCAAACTCAAATTCCGCCCCTGGAACTCCCTCGCTACGGCGCAGAACGTCTCAGCGGCATTCGCTGCATTGCGGTGAAGTTGAAGGCAGAACCGCCCAAACAGTCGAGTTTGACGGCGATGGCGGTGCAGCGTCTCGATGCCTTGGTGATGTTGACGCTGACGGGGGGCGGGTTTCAGCGGCGGGGCGGCGGGGCGACGGGATATGTGGGAGAGACGTATTTGGCCCATTTAACCCCTCAAACCCATCCCGAAGCGGAACATCAGCCCTGTTGGACGGTTTCGACGGCGATGAGTTTGGATGTTTTGGCCAAGCAGGATTTTCTGGAGTTGGTGGAGGGACTCGAAGAGGAGTTTCGTCGGGAATATGTGGCGCAACAGGTGGACGAGGGCCGCGATCGCGTCCTGGTTGTCGGACTGAAGACGGCGAAGATGTCCCACCAACAGTTTGAGGATGGTTTGGCGGAATTAGTGCGCTTGGTGGATACCGCAGGCGGCGAGGTGCTTCAGGTAATGCGTCAGAAGCGATCGCGCCCCGACTCGCAAACGGTGGTTGGCGCGGGGAAAGTTGAGGAAATTGCCCTCGCCGCCCAAACCTCCGGCGCAACCCTCGTCGCCTTCGATCGCGACCTGTCTCCGGCCCAAGCGCGCAACTTGGAACAGCAAATTGGCGCGCGCGTTGTCGATCGCACGGAGGTCATTTTAGACATTTTCGCCCAACGCGCCCAATCCAGTGCCGGGAAGTTACAAGTCGAACTAGCTCAACTCGAATATATGCTCCCTCGCCTCATGGGTCGCGGTCAAGCCATGTCTCGTCTGGGGGGCGGTATCGGGACGCGGGGACCTGGGGAAACGAAGTTGGAAACCGAACGCCGCAGCATTCAGCGCCGCATTTCTCGCTTGCAACAGGAAATTAATCGCTTGCAGGATCATCGGTCTCGCCTGCGCCAGCAACGCCAGCAACAGGAAGTTCCCACCGTCGCGATCGTCGGCTATACCAACGCGGGGAAATCGACGTTAATTAATGCCTTGACAAATGCAGAGGTTTATGTTGAGGATAAATTATTTGCCACCCTCGACCCGACAACGCGCCGTTTGGCGGTGACTCACGCCGTGACGGGACAGCCGTTGACGATTTTGTTAACCGATACAGTGGGGTTTATCCAAGAACTTCCCCCTCCCCTCGTCGATGCCTTTCGCGCCACGTTGGAGGAGGTAACGGAAGCCGATGCGCTGTTGCACGTCGTCGATTTATCTCATCCGGCGTGGCACAGTCATATTCATTCTGTGACGAAGATTTTATCGCAAATGCCCATCGCCCCGGGGCCGGTTTTGTTGGCGTTTAATAAGATGGACTGCGTGGATGAGGAAACGCTGGCGTTGGCGCGGGAGGAGTATCCGTTGGCGGTGTTTATTTCGGCGAGTCAGCGGTTGGGGTTGGATACATTGCGCATTAAGTTGGCGCAGTTGGTGCATTATGCGACAGCTTCGGTGTGAAGGAAATTAAAAATTAAAAATTAAAGATTAAAAATTAAATGCCAAGAGAAATTCGTAGGGCGGGCAAGGTTATTTTGACCTTAGATTAGCCCGGAAATCAATTTCACCGCTAAAAGCTAAAACCCGTTAAAACGGGTTAAAAATCTAGATAAATCGAGCAAGCGAGCCCGTTTCAACGAAGTGGGTGCTTTTAGCGGCAATCTTTAGTTGGGTGGCTTGTAAGTCAGTGCCATTCGAGATTAGTCTACTCTCAGCCAGCCAAACACTTCTGCCGCCGAAAGGTGCCAATTTTCCAGGACTTGGAGAACGGGTAGGCGATCGCTTCCTTGTTTAAATTCCGGCAGTTGTCCGGGTTGAAAGATAGCGATGGATTCATCTTCGGGGTCGAGAAACCATCCCAGTTGAGTGCCGTGTTGAAGGCAGAATACAATTTTACGAATGACGCGATTGGGCGACTGTTGGGGGGAGAGAATTTCAATCGTCCAATCGGGCGGGATTTCAAATTTGTTGGCAATTCGACCGTTGGCTGTTTTGGGAATTCTCGACCATTCAAAGACGGAAAGGTCGGGGACGAGGGAACGTCCGCCGAAGGTACAGCGCAACTCGGTGAAGGCGTGGGCGGATTTTTGAGGGAGTCCGAGTTGGTTGATAGCCGTTCCCAAGCGAATTTGGAGGATGCTGTGTTCGCCTTGAGGCATAGGTTTGGGGTAGATTTTGCCGTCGAGATATTCGCGCGCCGGTTGGGTTTCGGGTTGTTGGAGAAATTCGGCTAGCGGGAGTGGGGTGGGGGGGTGTAGGGTGGAGGTCATTTCAGTTATCAGTAGTGATGTTTCATGAAACGTCTGTACAAGAACGAAAAATTGCGGTTTTAGCGAATTCTCCGGGGTGGTTTGGAGGATTGATTTAAAGATAGCGGTTTCGGTCCGATTCGACTGGAACCGCGCTGTAAGAAGGATTGAGGGAGTAACGTCAAAATTGAAAATCGCCCCCCGTTGCCTCCGAAACTGCTATTAGCCAGGGATTTGATGGGTTGGCGGGCGTTTGGTTTTGCGCGTCATGACGCGCATGACTTCGCCTTGGGTGCGTCCGGGGAGGACGGGACTCCATTCCCAGACTTCGGCAAATCCGAGGCGGTAGAGGGTGTGGATGATGCTGGTTGTGCCGTAGGGGGAACCGATGAGGATGATGCGGACGGGTTCGCGGTTAGGTTCGGGAGGTGGGGTTTGAGGGAGGTGGCTTGGTGCTAGTAAGTTTTGGGTCATTTTTAAGTTCTCCTTGTGTCACATTAACTGTCACAGTCCAAATGGACTGTTCGCAAAAATGCCGAAATCCCAGAAGATGGGAATCTATGGGAAAAGCAGGCAAAGTTTTAAAAACCGTATTAGGTCGTTATGGGATTAGCCAGGGGAAGTTGGCGGCTGTCATGGGGATTGGGTCGTCGAATGTGTACCGTTGGTGCAACGAAATTCGCGATCCGAACTCCGAAACAGTGGTGCGGATTTTGGACGCGATCGCGCAAATTGACCCCGATGCAGCAGCCGAGTTTCGGCGGTTGTACATGGGGGAAACATGACGTTTTTCACTCTAAGTCAATCGCCCGAAATCCGCAATGTTCCCTGATTTGGCAACATGGGAAAAAAACAACTTCTAACTATCGATCTACACCAATGAATGTCAGGCTAATTCGTCCCATCCAAGAGCCGCTTTAGCTTGAGAAACTGCAATTTTCCTTGGACTGGCTCCAGTCGAGATTTTATAAGGCTTAGCTATATTTTGCGAATCCACGATAACAACGTTATCTTGCCATAACTCGCCTTTTTTTGACCAGTTTATTTGAGTAAGCCTATAAACTTGGTCTGAATTAAATGAAGTATTATACTTGTCGTAAATACAATACAATAAACAGCCTAATATATGAAGTCCAACACTGGTTCCTAAAAGACAATCTTTTTTAAACAACTCAATATCACTTACACTCAGACTCTCAACGGGCGTTTGTGCAATTTTGCTAGTATAACGGCACTCGCAAAAAAATTGATTTAGACATTGAATTAAGGCATCAGATGCTTCTTCCACATCATAGTCGGCGAGTTCGTTCTTAGGGTCGTTTGTAAAAGAATAACCTACAAAACTAGCAATATAATTAGTCGTATATATAAGTTTCCGCTTACTTGAAGGAGAATTTTTGATTTTTTCGGTTTTTTGATAAAACATAGAAACTTGTTCTATAAGTTTTTTTGTTATTCCAACACGACCTTCAAATTCTCCAAACGATAAAAGCAAGGATTTATCAAGAGCTTTGGTTTGTGCCATATCTCGAAAATCCGTTTGGCACTGTTCGATATCTTCTTCAAGAATAAGAGTGATAGGAAAGTCATTATTTCCAATAAATTCCCCATCAGAACTCTCAATTAATTCATGAATAGCCCGCTTTCTGTGCTGACCATCAGTGATATCGAGTTTAACGCCTCGCGGAATCACAATAAAACAAATTCCACGACCTAATTCTATTATTTTTATTTTTTCAGGGTCGATATTAGCTGTTATTGTACCCAAAACCCAAGGGTTATTATTTTTACTACGCTTGAGTATATATTTTTTAATTTCTTCTACGTGACCTTTTACTTCAGGACGGTTTTTTCCCGAATCTGGATCGTTCCCTGTAGAAGGCTTTGCCTGAAGAAGTGTTGGTAAATCGTGGGCAGGTACATTAATTTGTAGCATTCTTCTTTTACCTTGCTCGAAAATTAGTCCTACGTAGCATTTTTCTCGATGATACTCAGAAAAATAAGCTTCTAAAACTTCTTGCAATCGAGATTCAGCATCTAACTGGTGCAGTTTTGTATCAGACATCTATTTCGGGAAAGAAAATTATTGTATGGTAAACCTCTATCTATGATAGCCTAAAAGAAATAGCATTTTGATGCAGATACATGAAAGATAGTCAAGTTTCCTTATTTCCATCACGTCCTGTAAGGGATCTAGTGAAAGACATAGAAGTTATAGTGCAGGAAATCCAGGACTTATACTGCCTTGATGAGATTCCTTGGATACTGGGATACAGTGGCGGCAAAGATAGTACATCGGTTCTGCAATTGGTTTGGAATGCTTTAGCCGCACTCCCTATGGAAAAGCGAACAAAAACAGTATACGTGATTACAACGGATACCTTGGTAGAAAATCCATTTGTCTCTAGGTGGGTTCGCAATTCTATCAAACTCATGAAAATGGCAGCTCGCGAGCAACAAATCCCTATAAAACCCTATTTGCTTAAACCCGAAATTAAACAAACTTACTGGGTGAGCTTGATTGGTAAAGGCTATCCAGCTCCTCGACAAAAATTCAGATGGTGTACTTCTCGTTTAAAAATCGATCCTTCAAATCGCTTTATTCGTAATGTTATTCGTTCTCACGGAGAGACTATTTTACTTTTGGGAACCCGCAAAAAAGAAAGCTCAAGCCGCGCTTCAATTATGAAGAAGCGTGAAAGAAAAAGAATCAAAGAGAAGCTTACTCTAAATCCAAGCCTTCCCAATTCTCTGTTGTATACTCCTATAGAAAATTGGCGTAATGATGAAGTTTGGATGTATTTGATGCAGTGGGAAAATCCTTGGGGAAATAACAATAAAGATTTGTTTGTAATGTATCGGGGTGCCACCGCAGATAACGAATGTCCTTTAGTCGTCGATACTTCAACTCCCAGTTGTGGGGATTCACGCTTTGGTTGCTGGGTGTGTACGTTAGTCAATAAAGACAAATCAATGGAAGCTATGATCCAAAATGATGAAGAGAAAGAATGGTTACAACCTTTTTCAGACATTCGGAACGAACTCGATATTGAAAACGACCGCGAAAAACGGGATTTCCGCCGAATTAGAGGCAATGTCCACCTCTTTGAACGCAACGTCGATGGCGAAATCTCCGTCGAACCCATCCCCGGTCCCTATACTAAGCACTGGCGCGAACACTGGTTGCGGCGCGTCTTGGAAGCACAAGTTAAAGTCCGCAATACCGCACCCCCCGATATGAGGGATATTACCTTGATTACTCCCGAAGAATTGAGCGAAATTCGCCGCATTTGGCTGGAAGATAAGCACGAGTTTGATGACAGTCTCCCCAAAATTTATCGAGACGTGACGGGAGAACCTTTTAAAGACCCGCGTCCGGGTGCGGACTCTGATTTGTTGGGAACCGACGAGTGGAGTACCCTCGAAGAAATTTGCACCGACGATGCGATGCACCTAGAGTTGATGGCAAAACTCCTCGATACCGAACGGCAATATTATATGAAATCCAGTCGCAGCGGGATTTATGGCGATTTGGAGAAGTGTTTTGATACCAGTTCGCGATCGCGCCAGGATGCGATCGACAACGCGCATCTCAAGCGGGATATTAAGGAGGCGGTTAAGGATGGCGATGCGAGTAAAGTCAAACAACTCATTCTCAGTGATGAAGAACCCGAACGAGAAGAAGCACGCGAGATTCCTATTCCCGACGCACTAACTAATCCAGGCGATTATACTTCAGAACATCTCGTTGGCGAAGAGACAATCGAAGACGCGACCCAAATACAAACTTGGGCTGCTGCTAAATACGGACTCGATGGCGAACCATGAGTACCGAAGGAGATTCCACCGAAAAGCCTGTCGCTTGGGTTGGCAGTTCTCTCGACGACTTAAAGCAATTTCCTGAAGCTGTACGCGGAGTCATCGGTTATGCCCTCTATCTCGCCCAGCTTGGAAGCAAGTATCCTGCGGCGAAACCTCTCAAGGGGTTTAAAGGAGCAGGCGTTCTCGAAGTGGTGGAAAATTATGATGGAGATACGTATCGTGCCGTCTACACGGTCAAATTTGCCAATGTTGTTTACGTTCTGCACGCCTTTCAGAAAAAATCTAAGAAAGGAATTTCTACCCCCAAAGCCGATCTCAATTTAATCAAAGCTCGGCTCAGACAAGCCCAAGACCACTATCAAAAGTATACTTAATCGAGCATGAGTCAAAATATCCCCATTCAGCCCAGCAGTGGCAATCTATTCGCCGACTTAGGGCTGCCCAACCCCGAAGAAATGCGGGTCAATGCTAAACTGGTTCATCAAATCAATACCCTTGTCAGTCAGCGCAACTTAGCGACCGATGAAACGGCACAACTGCTGGAAACCGACCGCGTAACCCTCTCAGCATTGAAGCAAGGGAAACTGACTGACTTCGCAACCGAACAATTGTTTGGGTTTCTCAATGCGCTGGGTTGCGATGTAGAAATTATTGTTAAGCATAAGCCAGATGCCCGGGAAAAGGCGCACACGCGCGTGAACTGCGGTATAAAACTATGATCTTTCGCCAACTGGTTCTCCAAAACTTCGGTCCCTACCTCAACCGCCAAGTCCTCGAACTCGCCACGGACACTTCCCCCGATGGCAGCTTGCGCCCCATTATCCTCCTGGGCGGCATGAATGGCGGCGGCAAAACCACCCTCATGGATGCCATTCGCCTCGCGTTTTACGGGTCTCGCGCCCAATGTTCGACGCGCGGCAACCTCAGCTATAACGACTTCCTCACCCAATGCGTCAACCGCAACGCCCGTCCCACCGACGAAACCCTCATCGAACTCGCCTTCGATCGCGTCTATAATAATAAACTCGTCACCTTTCGCATCCGCCGCCGCTGGACGCGCAACCCCAAACAAGGAAAAGATACCCTCGAAATTATCTGCGATACTTGGCTGGACGAGGCGATTACCAAAACTTGGGACGAACGGGTTGAATATATCCTGCCGCTGGGCATTTCCAATCTCTTTTTATTCGACGGCGAACAGGTCAAAGAACTAGCCGATCTCGATGTGCCGCCGCCAACCGTAGTTGAGGCGATTCAATCTCTGTTGGGGTTGGAATTAGCCGAACGTTTGTCTGCGGATATTGATATTTTAGTCCAGCGCAAGCGCAAGGAATTGGCTAGCGCGAAGGAGTTGGCGAATATTGACGAATTGGAACAAAAAATTGTCGATCTTAAGGATAAACGCGAACAGGCAGCTTTGGAAAAAGCCTCTCTGGAAACGAAATGCGATCGCGCCGAAAAAAAGTACCGGGATGCGTCTAATAAGTTTATCACTGAAGGGGGTAAAATTGCCGCCGATCGCGCCAAACTCGAAACCCAACACAACAGTTCCACCGCCGCTGCCCAACAAACTCGCGATCGCCTACGAGAAATTGCCGAAACCTCCCTTCCCCTCGCCCTGATTTCCCCCCTCCTCCAAACGGCGCGCCAACAAGGGGAACGGGAACTCCAACAAACTCGCGCCATTGCCGCCCGCGATCTCCTGCGCGATCGCGATCGCCGTCTCCTCGATTACCTCAACTCAATATCACTTTCAGGCGAAAAAGTCAAGGATATTAAAACATTTTTAACCCAAGAAAACCAAGAATTGGAACGCGCCATCGATCCCAACCTCGACCCTTGGTTAGACATTTCTAGCGATAGTCTCAACAGCCTCGGCAACCTCCTCGACCGCGAAATACCCGTTCAAATCGAAGCGGCGAAACGCGATCGCGTCCAACTCAAAACCATCGAAGAAGAAATCGTTTCCCTCGAACAACAACTGCAAACTGCCGCCTCGCCCGAAACCTATCAAAAACTCGAAAAAAATGTCACAAAAGCTCAAAGCGAACTCTTACAAACCCAAAAAGAATTAGAGAAACAGCGGCAAGAACTCAACGTCCTTGAAACCCGCCTCAAAACCGCCATCAAGGACCTCGAAACCTACAGTCGAGAAAATATCGATCGCGATAGTAACGAACACCTCATTCAATCGGCAGCCAAAGTCCAACAAACCCTAAAACAGTTCCGCCAACGCCTCACCCTCAAAAAACTCAACAAACTCGAAGTCGAAGTAACAGCCTGCTTCCGCCACTTGCTACACAAATCCAACCTCGTTCGCCGCGTCGCCATCGATAGCAAAACCTTCAGCCTCGCCCTATTCGATCCCCAAGGACAACCCCTCCCCAAACACCGCCTTTCTGCGGGGGAGAAACAACTGTTGGCGATCGCGTTTTTGTGGGGACTGGCGCGCGTTTCGGGACGCAACCTCCCCGTCGCCATCGACACCCCCCTCGGGCGCTTAGACTCCTCTCACCGAAACAACCTCGTCGAACGTTACTTTCCCCAAGCCTCCTCCCAGGTTATCCTGCTATCGACCGATACCGAGATCGGTCCGAGTGAAGCGAAACAACTGCGAGAACAAGACGCGATCGCGCGAGAATATCTTCTTAAATACGATGCCGAAAATCGTCACACAACCGTTGAATCGGGTTATTTTTGGTGATAAGTGTACGTTTATATAAGCTGTTAGTGTTTTTAAACTATCTGTTTACTGTTTACGGGTCGCTGTTTAAGGACGCGATCGCATTTTTTGCTGCTTTAATAATATCATAATAGGGCGGCTGGGTCACGTTCACTTCCACTGCGTCTTCCCTTTTCGTTCCCAATAACCCCGTTCGTTGTCCTCGCGCGATCGATAGGACTTTCCCTTGCGCATTTCTAATTCTTAGCTCATTTCCCCCCTCAAGCAAATTGCATAAATACGACCGCCCGTTGCATTCAAAGGTTGCTTTCTTAGACGCTAAAACTGGCGGAGTTTGACTTTCTTTGACACCCACTAATTCTAACTCAATACTAATCCTACCGTTCCATCGATTTTCCTTAAGTTTGTAGGCAATATCAATTTCTTTAGGAAGCGGAAAATACTCTTTCCAGCGCCACGCGATCGCCTTTATTTTAACCCAATTTCCTTCTTTAATTTGCCCCAAGGTTAATTTAAGATGTTCCTTTCCCACAACTTGCTGTTCCAATACCCGAATATTTGGAGTCCAGAATACCGGTTCGCGGTTACCAATTCCCCAAGGATGTAAGCTATCGATTTGTTCGTAAAATTGGAAATTGAGTTGCTCGAAATCGGCTTGACCGTCAATTTCGACAAGTGGCTTTAAATGTTCCGGTTCCAGACATTGATGTGCAAATTTGCTCAATTTTTGTTGAAATTCCTCGAAACTTTCTGCGGCTAAACTGAAGCCACCTGCTGCTTTGTGACCGCCATACTTCCCTAAAATATCGTCGCAAAAGTGAAGCGCCTCGTAAACATGAAATTCAGGAATTCCTCGTGCAGAGCCGCGAATTTCTTTTTTCCCTTCTCCTTCATAAGTACAAATAAAAACGGGAACGCCATACCGTTCGACTAAGCGAGAAGCCACAATTCCAATTACACCGTGATGCCAGCCGTCTTTAACTAAAACTAAAACCCGCGCTTGTCGCCAGTCGATTCCCGGTTCTCCTTCAATTAAATGAATCGCCTCGAACGTAATTTCTTCGCATAATTCCTGCCGCTTGCGATTAATTTGTTCGCACTGCATTGCCCGTTCCAATGCCAAAGACTCTTCTTGAGTTGTCAACAGTTCGATAACAATTTGTGGGTCTCCGATGCGACCGATCGCATTAATTCTCGGTCCCAAGCGAAATCCAATATCGTCGGGTTTAAGTTCTTTTTTCTCATCGCTCAATCCCGCCATTTGCATTAACGATTGAATGCCTAAAATACGAGAACTCGGCAATCGCCGTAAACCGCGTTTTAGCCAACGACGATTGACACCCACCAAAGGTGCAAGATCGGCAATGGTTCCCAACGTAAAAAGATCGAGAAGTGCGGGGGTTAAGCCTGAATTTAAGCCTAAATGTTGCGCTGTTGTTATGGCTAAAATATATGCCACGCCTACCCCTGCTAAACCGCGATAGGGAGAAGATTCGGGGATCAGTTTGGGGTTGAGGATGGCATCGGCAGGCGGTATTTTTTCAGGAACGTCGTGATGATCGGTAATAATAACAGTTAACCCTAAATCCACTGCCAAAGCGATAGGATCGTAGGCAGAAATGCCATTATCAACGGTTAAAATAACTCCAAATCCTTCCTCGGCTAACTCTTCTACAATCCGTTGATTAATGCCGTATCCATCTTTCATGCGACTGGGAATAGCATAATCGACATCGGCTCCCAAATGTCGCAATGCACGCAATAATAAAGCGGTACTCGTCATTCCGTCGGCATCGTAATCGCCGCAAATGGCAATTTTTTCGGAATCGGCGATCGCATCGGCGAGTAAGTTGATACTTTTAGCTAAGTCGGGAAACTCGTCAATGGGGAGAGGTAACGGTTCGCATTCGGGATCGATAAACGCTTTCGTCAATTCGGGAGTGTCGATGCCGCGATTGACCAAGACTTGGGCGGTGAGGGAAAATAGTCCGGTAGCTTGCACCACTCGATCCACTCGTTCGACGTGGGGAGAGGCAATATTCCACCTTTGTTCGGGCAATCGACTCATCAAAATTCGACGGGGATTGACGATGAATAGGATGAGTGTAGAACAATTGGGGCGCGATCGCAAAAAAAGCTTTGCTGATTTTAAAACAAAGCTGGAGAGGGTGGACGCGCGATCGCAATCTTACAATTAAGTACGAGATTGCCTAAAAGCGCGCGCTACGACCCTTTAACGCCGACCGGGAAAAACGTCCCCAATGCACCGATACTGGTATAGGTTTGGCCGAAAACTTCCGTTTTATAAATGCTAAATAAGGCGAAGTTCTGACGCTGAGTTTGAGAGACAATCAGACTCTTGAGGCGATCGCGTCCCCAAAGTCCATCGCGTGCGCCTACTGTATCTTTACACGCCGCTTGCACCTGTTGGGGCAAACTCGAATATTCGCAAGCCGTTTCTAAGGCATAATTGCCGTAAGCTTCTTCATTGGGGTTGGTTGCAAACAGAGTCCCCGCAACCAAAATCGGAATGGCTGTCACCGCGATCGCAATTCCCCCCTTGAGTTTAGACTTGGGTTTAGACTTGGGTTTAGATTGGGATTGAGGCTGTGAGGAGTGCATGGCGACTCAAAGGTAGATTTGTGGGGTATCTTCGTTTTATTGTAGCTTTTTTGACAATCGCTCTGACGGCTCCACAAATCCCTTGGAGAAAACAGGCGATGAAAAACGTTCCCAAGCTCTGACACAAAGATCTCGGATTTTGCGAGTTCCCTGTTAATTTCCTGACAATTTAATTTTAGATCGACCCGTTTTAACGTAGGGACGTTCAATTGAACGTCCTTTAAAAAGTCGATTAAACCACAGTAGCTTGGACAATTGCATCGTTGTAGTCAAAGTCAAAACCGCCCAAGAAATCTTCAAAACCAAAGGTATTATCCGACACTAAGCGCACGTGGTCTACTCCATCTGGGTTCGCTCCAATAAACGGGAAGAAGACTCGATTTGTATTGCCATTAGACACCAGAAATGGCGCGTAGAGAGCGTTCGTCCCCGCGTCCAAGGTTACATCTGCCGAAGTTGCCGCCGCGCTCAAGCTAACTCCTGCCACGCGGTTGGCTAAGGCGGTTTCTCGATAATTGCCATCGCCCACCTCAACTCCTGTGGCAGCGCCGGTGGTGGGGTTGAGAATTTGTCCGTTGACATCGACACGGTACAATCCCACTTCGTTGTTAAAGGCAGCTTCTTGACCCACAATACTCCAGCGTACGGTTTGCGCTCCTGTCGCCGTTCTCAAATCGACCACTTCTCCTTCGAGGGTTCCTTGTATGTTGGTGCCGATGGGAGGCGCTTGTCCGGTTTGTTCGATGGTGATGACGGCATCGTTGAAGTCTCTATCGCCGCTGAGGGGTATGTCTTCCCAACTGACGCGGAATTGTCCATTCCCCAGGTCTTCAACGAGGGTGGGTTCAAAGAAGTTACGACCGAGGGTTGCGCCAAAGGTGGAACTGAGTTTGACTTCTCCTGCGGGGGCGCTTCCGACGATGTTTGCGTCTGAGGTGCCGTCGGAGACGAGGTAAAAGACGAAGCGATCGCCTGCCTGGAATTGCTCGATATTCGGTCCGATACCGTCGCTGAGGCCGGAAAGGATGCGGTTGGTTCCGTTAACTGAAAAAGTATCGCGCAATACTGAAAATATTTCTCTGCCGTTGGCGATCGCGGCATCCCGATAATTGGGATCGTGGGGGTCGATTCCCGTTGAGTTCCCCTGAACGTCTAACACTTCGTTGTTGGCATTCACTCGGAACAGGCCGATTTCGTTGATAAACGCCGCTTGTCGCCCGATGAGTTGAATCTTGAGGTTGGTTTGTCCGTTGTTGCCGCCGATGACGAAGATATTATCGCCGTTGGTGGTGAGGGGTCCTACTCCGGGCGGTTGAGGCGGTTGAGGCGGTTGAGGCGGTTGGGGCGGTTGGGGCGGCTGCGGCGGTACGGGTCCTCCGGTGACCGTTCCCGCAATATCAAACTGGTAGGGCGCTTCGTTAAAGTCGTTGTTATCGAATGTAACGCTTCCGCTGAGCGCGCCGGTGAAGTTGGGATCGATTTGCAGTTGCAGGGGCGTGGAACCTCCCGCAGCTACCGATGCTGGTAGGGTTCCCGCTAAAACTAAGCCGTTGGGCAGTTGCAAATTGCTTAAATTCAGCGGTTGCGTTCCCTGGTTTTGGATCGTGAAGTTCAAGGTCGTTCCGGGGTTGACCGTCCCGAAGTTGAAATTCCCCGTACCTGTGGGAATATCGGCATTATTGGGGTCTACAACGCTAATCTCCGGCCCGTCAACGGTGTATTGCACCGCGAAGTCGTAGATATTTTGGGCATCGTCTCCGTCGTTACTCTCAATCTCCACCGTACCGCTAAAAACGCCCGCATCGCCGGAAACCGGGGCGCTTAATACTAAGTCGCCGGTTAATCCCGGTGCAACAGTCATGGGGGGAGTGACAATCGTTAAGTTGGGCGATACGGTAATTGTGCCGAAAATCAAGTCAAAATTTCCGGTATTTTCGACGGTTAATGTTGTATTGGGGAGAGCTACGTTGGGAGTTGTCGTCCCCAAATCTACCGGAGGGGTCATTTGTCCGTCGGCAATAACTGTTGCACCATCGCTTACTACAATGTCAGAGGCAAAGACCGATCCAGCAATATTATTGGGCGTGTTGTCTGTGACGGGGCTATTTTCTCTAATTAACGTACCGCCTATGGTCCCGGCCGCCCCCATTTGATCGTTACTAATTCCGCCGCCACCTTGGGTTAAAGCCGTGTTTCCAGTAATCGTGGTGCCGTCGAGATTTAGTATGGCATCAATGCTGGTGACGATCTGCCGATTGTCGATTGCGCCTCCCGCACCTCCTGCTTGATTATTCTCCAGAGTGCTGTCGATGATATTCAGAGTGCCAAAGTTAGAGATCGCTCCTCCATCATCCAACGATCTATTGCCGCTTAAAGTGCTCTCGCTAATCGTAACGATTCCTGTACTCACGATTGCGCCACCATCATTTCCAGCACTAGCGGGCGGACTGGGGGCGTTTGCGAAGCCATTAGATAGCGTTAGCTTATTAAGCGTTAGATTGCCCTGTAGTCCATCTTCCCCGTCCACATAGAAAATCCGAAAATCCTCAGTCGCGCCTGCACTGCGCTCGATGGTCGAGTCGTTTCCTTGAATAATAATCTCGCTGGTAATTTCGGGTAGACCTGCAAAGCCCCTAGAAACAGATAGGTTCGTGCCCGCAAAGACCTCAATCTGAGCGGTTAAACTGTAGGTTCCACCCGCCAGCTCGATGGTATCTGGACCGGGATTTGTGTTAGCAGTATTAATGGCGTTAATTAACCCCGTTACGTCCCCGGCGGCGACGGGGATGGTTGCGAATATTCCGTCGTAGGTTGCCAAAGTTTCGGGTTTAAATGCCAACGCCGATCGCATTTCCGCGATCGCGACCTCTAATTCCCAATTCCCCCCTCGCGCTGTACTCCCAGTTAACGTTTCTGAAGCGGCAACGTTTACACCGGTTATTCGAGCTAATTCCTTGACAAATTCTTTCCCTTGTGGTATGCAAGCAACTTCGCAGCCATAAATTAAAATTTCGCCCCGTTGAAGCGTCGAACTCCCGAGGGAATCTCCCCATTGTTGAAGTTGGGGCGCATAATCGTTTAAATTGTCTGAATTCAGGGTGACATTCCCCAAATAGAGGCAGCCAGGAGAACCGTGGGCGATGAGGTGAAGGCTGCGAAAGCCGGGATTTCGAGCTAAAAAGGAGCTAATTTGAGCGATCGCGTTTCCCGTTTCCTCGAGTCGCAAAACCGTTGCGCCAGGAAGAACCCCTGCGGCTAATTTGCCGACATCGGGAATTCGGGGATCGAGGACGACTAGCATTTCAGCACCCGTCAAGGTTTGCTGGCTATAATTTTTAGGACGTTCTAAAACTAGGTTGCTCATATTTAGCTCTCACTCACTCGCACACTTTAACAGTAATTGGGAATTGGGAATTGGGAATCGGGAATTGGAAATTGTTTTTTATTAGCTAACGTATCGATATCAATCGCCCATAACTCATAACTCATCGCTCCTAATCTAGCACTCACCACTCGTCACTCATGTACGGACGTTTCATGAACCGTCTCTACTCCTACCGCACCTCCTTCAAACTTTCGATGCGATCGGTAAACAATTCGGTAAAGAGATTAATAACCCGGCGGTCTTCGCGCACTTTAATATTGACGCTGACTGCCATACCCGATTGTAAGGGAATTTCTCGCTCTCTCACCGCTAAAACTTGATTATCTAAGCGGACTTTGGCGGGGAAGCGATAGTAGGGATGTACTTCATCGGGGGGAAGGGCATCGGAACCGACGGAGACAATCTCGCCTTTGATGTCGCCAAATTCGCTAAAGGGGAAGGAGTCAACTCTCACATCGGTTTTCATTCCCTCGCGCACAAAACCGATATCTTTGTTGGTGATAAACACTTCGGCGACGAGATTTTGGTTGGGGACGATGGACAGGAGGGAAGTTGTTGGGTTGGCAACGAAGCCTTGATGGACTTGGAGGTCGAACACTGTCCCCGATTCGGTAGCGCGTAGTTCTCGATACTCGAGGGTTTGTTCGGCGCTGCTAAGCTGACTGTTGAGATCGGCGATTTGCTTTTCGTTGTTGACAATAACTTGAAGAACGCCTTGGGACAGTTGGCTGTCGATTTCGGCGATACGCTGTTCGTTGGCGGCGATGCGATCGCGAATTTCATTCTCATTACTCGTCACCGTAACGACGGTTTCTTCTCTCCCCTGGGCAATATCCAATTCTAAACGCTTGGCTTCTTGAACCAGTTGAGTGATTTCCGCCTGTTGGTCTTGCACTTTTTGCTGCTGTTCGACATACTGCAACCGCCCGATACCACCATTTTGATAAAGGTTTTGCAAGTCCCCCAAAATTTCCTGTTGTGTTGCCAGTCGCGCCCGGGCGCTATTAATTTGCCCTTGGGTTTGCAGCAATTGTTGGCGGATTTGCGCCACTTCCAAATCGGCGGCGCGGCGGCGGGCTTCAGCTTCGGCGCGGGCGGCGCGCAAACGGGCGGCATCGCGGGCGCTTCCTTCGGCGAGTTGCGCCCGATACTGGCGATTTTCAGCCACCAATGCGTCTCGATTGCTTCTGAGGGCTAAAATTCCCGGCGGCAGGTTCAATCCGACAATGGCGGCGGGCAAGCTGGCGCTGCCGGAGGGTTGCAATAAACTGCGATAAATTTGATTTTCCTTCAACAAGGCATTGCGCTGTTGTTTCACCGAGTCGAGTTTGGCGGTGTCGGCGTTGGCATCGAAGCGAATGAGTAAGTCTCCCGCTTCGACGGGCTGTCCGTCTTCGACGTAGACGGCTTGTACCACGCCTTCGAGGGGCGCTTGAACTTCTTTGACGGTGCCTTGGGGTCTGAGTTGACCGGTGGCGGGGATCACCTGTTCGATTTTGGCGAAGTAGGCCCAGCCTACTCCAAAAGTAACCACGCCGACAATGGTCCAGACGATGGCGCGAGACCAACTGGGGGATTGGCGGAGGACGACGGGTTGGTCGAAGGTCTCGATCGCGTCGGGATGCGATCGCGTTTCAACAGAGGACCCGGTATCGTGCGTTTGAGGCAATCTTTGCGTTTCGGAGTTAAGGACGCGGTTGGGTCTAAATTTGCCGTTTCTTCCGTTGGACGAGGGTTTATAGCCGTTGCCGTTAGATTGAGTCATGGTTCGTTCTAAAATTTTTAATTTTTAATTTTTAATTTTTAATTTTTAATTACCTCCTCGCTTCTTGCTGTTGATATAGGGAGTAGTAACGTCCGCGCAATTCCATCAATTCTTTATGACTTCCGACTTCTACCACTGCACCTTTGTCCATCATGACGATAACATCGGCGCTTTTAATGGTCGCAAGGCGGTGGGTGACGAAAAAGACGGTTCGTTCTTGGAAGGCTTCTGCCAAATTATGGCAGAGTTGTTGTTCGGTGGTGTAGTCGAGGGCGCTGGTGGCTTCGTCGAGGACGAGCATTTCTGGGCGTTGTAGGAGGGTGCGCGCGATCGCGATGCGCTGCCGCTGTCCTCCTGAAAGCGCTGCCCCTCGCTCTCCCACGCGGGTATTATAGCCGTTGGGCAAGCCCATGATAAAGTCGTGGGCGGCGGCGATTTGGGCGGCTTCGATGATTTCGTCGGTGCTGGCATCGGGGTTGTTTATGGCAATATTATCCTGCACTGTGCCGTCGAACAAGAGCGTGTCTTGGGGAACCATACCGATTTGTCGCCGCAGGGAATAGAGTTCGACCTTTGCAATATCGTAGCCGTCGATAAATATCCGTCCCACTTCCAAATCGTAAAGTCGAATCAGTAATTTCATCAACGTACTTTTACCCGCCCCACTTTGCCCGACGACACCGACAAATTGACCGGGTTGAATGTCGAGATCGACTTTGACTAATTGAGGTGGAATATTGGCTTGAAAGCGGAAGCTGACATTTTCGTACTTCACAGCCCCCGAAATGGCGGGCATGGGAATATTGGCGCGATCGGCTTCGGCTTCTTGGGGCGTATCCACAATATCGCTGAGACGTTCTAAGGATAAACCGATTTCTTGGAAGTTTTGCCACAGTTGGGCGAGGCGTAAAATAGGCGATGTTACGTAACTAGCGATGATGCGAAAGGCAATTAATTGTCCCAATGTTAATTTTTGATCGAGGACGAGGAATGCCCCCAGCCACAGGACGAGGAGACCGGAAAATTTATTAAAAAACTGACTGGCAGATTGGGCAAACGTCGAAGTGACAACGGTTTTGAACCCCGCCGAAACGTAACGGGCGTAGCGTTCTTGCCATTGCCAGCGCGATCGCAATTCGATGTTTTGCGCTTTCACCGTTTGAATGCCCGACATCACTTCAACTAAATAAGATTGGGTTTCGGAATTGCGTTCGGCTTTGCGACGAATTTGCGAGCGAATGGTGGGCGATAAAATAAGCGTTAAGACAATAAAAATGGGAATCGAGACGAGGGCGACTAAGGTCAATTGCCAGCTATAAATCAGCATGACAGCGATATAAACAATCGAGAAAAACGAATCGAGAACCACTGTTAATGCCGTTCCCGTTAAAAACGAACGAATATTCTCCAATTCGTTAACGCGACTCGATAATTCCCCCACCGGACGGCGTTCAAAATAGCGCAAGGGCAAACGCACTAAATGGTCGATGATTTCCGACCCCAAACTCAGATCGATGCGGTTGGTGGTATCGACAAATAAATAGGTGCGTAGGGTTCCTAATATGGCTTCCAATAAAGCGACGACAATGAGGAAAAAGCCCAAGGTTTGCAGTAAATCTGGCGTATTTTTAACAATGACCTGATCGATAATAACCTGAACGATCAAGGGGTTTGCCAACCCAAATAATTGTACGAAAAACGAAGCGATAAACACTTCCAACAATACCCAACGATAGCGCCAAATTGAAGGGAGAAACCAATCCAACCCGAAGCGTTTTTGCGGCGTGTCCTTAGTCGGTTGGAGGAGGAGAACTTGTCCCGACGTTCCCCACGTTTCCAGAAAATCCGCCGGTTTGCGCCGCAATAAACCGATTTCCGGGACGGCGATCGCCATTTCGCGATCGCTAATTTCGTATAACACCGCCAAACTATCTTGCCACATCACCAAGGCGGGGGCTTGCAGGCGCGTCAGGGCGCGGGCGGGGACGTTGAGGAGTTGGGCGTTGAGACCGAGTAAATCCGCGATCGCGCCGCAAAAATACAGCGATAAACTGTTGTTGCGTTGAAGTTGGTCTGCCAAAACGCGACGAATCACTTCCCGGCGAAAGGGCATCTGAAAATACTGACACAACATTTGGAAGCACGCCATGCCCACTTCCAAAGGACTTCCCCCGCGCACAAAAGGGTACTTTCGACTGCCCGCGCGTCCCGTAACGGGAGGGGGAACCGTCGTTTCCGCGTCTAAAATTTGTTCGGGGGCGTAGGGAACTGCCGAAAAGCTGGTATCGAGGGGTGCGGAAAAGTCCTCTGCTGCGGCGGTTTCTGGGGGCGTGGGGTCGGGTTCTTCTTCAAAAACGAGGTCCCCCTCGCGCAGTCCCAAAAGGCGGGCGGGACGGTTGCCTGACACCTGCAATTGGGCGGTTTCTGCCTCGGCATTCAAACAACTGCCGGGAGGAAAGTTTTCGATCGCGCCCCCCGAAACAAACCATAGGCGATCGCCGTTGAGAGAATCCGTAGCCAGGGAACCGGGTTGGACGAGGCGAACTCGGACATTTTTCATCCCTTGCAACGCCATTGTTTTCAGCTTCACCGCGCCCAAGGTTTGTAGGGAATCTTGGCGAGAGAGGACATCAAACAGTTCGACGAGATAGGGACGATTTTCCAGGGGGGCGGCGCATTGGGGATAACTTTGCAGCAATTCGAGCAATTCCCCGGCGTTCAAACTCAAACCGACCGATTCTTCCGAGGCGATCGCGGTTTCGCAAGGAATTCCCCGCAATAATCCCGCCAAGCCGATAATTTCCCCCGGTTCGATTAACTGAAGGGTAATGGGCATTTGCGTCCCGGGATCGTACCCCAATAGTCGCGCTTGTCCTTGGAAGAGGATGACGGCGCGATCGGGCATTTTATCGCGCAGGACAATGGTTTGTCCCATGCGATAGCGCAACGGTTGCAGCCGTTCCGACACCTGCGCCAACACCCCCGAAGGCAGTTCGGCAAAGGGGCTTTGACTCGCCAAGAAGGTTTGAATGGCAGGCGCGGTGTAGCTCATGGAATTTTAGCAGTGAATTTGACCGAGTTTATTGGTCGGGGAAATGGGCAGTGGGCAGTGGGCAGTGGGCAATGGGCAGACTTCGGCTAACGCGGCAGTTGAGCGTCAGCCGAAACTCAGTCTAAAGTGGGCAATGGGCAAAGGAATATTACTAGCGACAAATGACGAAGGACAAATGACGAAGGACGAAGGGATATTTCTGGTTTTAGGATGGACGGGGCGATCGCGAAAGCGATCTTTTCCGCCATTGTAGGTGGCGCGCGGGTTGACTCAGAGCATATCGGGAGGAAAAATCGGGTCTGAGGTTCCTAAAAATTGTTTGCGCGCGAGATGTTTAAAAGTTTCCAAATCTGTCGGCACATTGTCAAGGGCGAGGCGTATTTCGTTTTGTTTCATTTCGGCTGTCGCGCCGGAAATTTGGCTGTTGAAGCTGCCGGAGAAGAGGAGGGCGGGGTTTAGGGTACCGTCGGGTTGTTGGACTCGCACTTCGTCGATGGCGAGTTGGAGTTGGCGGCTGTCGAGTTGGTAGACGAGGTTGACGCTGGCGCGGATTAATCCCGATCCTAGTTCGCGCCAAGGGCCTTGGGTAAGGAGGGTGTCGAGGATGAGTTTGCTGGCGGTTGCGTCGCTATCGCCGGTGACGATGAGGATTTTGGGGGCGATGGTGAGGGCTTGATAGTCGAGGTGGGGTAGGGTTTGGCTGTAGCGGCGCGCGAGGGAGATAACTTCGAGGGTGGAGGTTGAGGAGGCGATGGTTTCGGTAAGGGTGACGACGCGCGGTTGGGCGGTGAGGGTAATGCCGTTGGTGAAAACCAGTTGGGTGAGGTTGTCTTGGAGGAGGGGCGTACTTTTTAGTTCCCAGTCTTTGGGGAGAATGCCGCTAAATTTGAGGAAGTCGAGTTGGGCGAGTTTGGGGTCGAGGGTTTGGGCGTAGAATGCGATCGCGACTTCTTGAATCTCGACGGGGGTGGGTTCGGATATTCGCAGTTGATTGAAGGTCATTTCAGTTATCAGTTACTAGTTATGAGTCGCGATAAGATTTGGAGGTGTAGACCAGATCATCGTATCTTCTTTTACAGAAATTCTTCAGCCTCAGCCATTCTCCTAAAATGTAAAAATATTAGTCCGTTTCAACGTAGGGACGTTCAATTGAACGTCCCTACATTGGAATTGATTTCAGGGCGTTCTTTAATTCCAGGCATTCTTTAACTCCAGGCTTCAATTCCGAACGTTCAAAACTTCCGCGATCGCCTCATCCCACGCCCCAGCCATTTTCCGATGTCCTTCAGCATTGGGATGCAATCCATCGGGCAAGTCATTAAGACCGACAACGGAATAAATATCGACAAAAAACACGGGTTTTCCTGCCGCCTTTTCTTCCTCGACTAAATTTTCAAGTTCTGTATTATACTCTCGAACCTGGCGATCGCGCGCCGCATCTGCCATCGGCGGAATCGAAGCGACGAGAATGGTTGCATCGGGAACTCGGGCAAAAATATCGCCTAACAATGCCCGAACGCGATCGGGTGCGGTTTCCACAGCATCGTCGTGCAAAATATCGTTACTGCCGATCGTCAGTAAAACCATGTCGGGTCGATTTTGCGCCAACCACGGCTCAATTTGACCGCGCAAATCGTCAATTCTCCACCCCGAGTGTCCCTCATGATCCTTATCGGGAAGGTCTCGCGGTCCGCCGCGCGCCGAACCGACGAAATCTATGGTATTGCCGCGATCGCTCAACTTCTGCCACAGAACTGTACGGTAGCCGCCCGGAACGTCGTGACCGGCAGTAATAGAATCTCCCAATGGCATAATTTTCAGGGCATTCTCAGCCCTTGTCGTAGCGGGAGAGGGTTGCGCGGAACTCGCTGGATTTTCGGAAGAGGAGGGTCGAACTTGACATCCGACGAGGACAAGTGAAAGGGCAATTAACGAAAAGGGGATGAAACGCATGGCAAATGAAAAGTGCTATTGGCTGACGTATCTGTTGAGTTCGAGGGTAACGCTGTACTTGGAAAAAAGGGCAGATCGGTTTCAGGGTTGGGAACAATAAAAGACGATATACCGAAGATAAAACACACATTAATCTATCTTTAGATAGTTGACAATATATTTCTCCAAGAAAATCGAAAAAAATCTGTAAACCCTCTTCCCAAAGACAGAATTATGTATTATCTTAAAGAAAGTTTACGAAAGCAAAGATACGCTACCTACACACACTACATACACAACTGAAGCCGCAATGAAGTTCTTCCATCCGACCGAACCCATTTTCCGTCGCAAGCAAGAAGCTTTAGATGTCCAAGACCTCAAAGGTTTGCTCCAACTCCACCTTCAAATTCAAGAGAAAAAGCTAGTTTCTTTGCTTTACACTCGCATCGACCAAGTTTTTGTCCTTTGGGGACTCATCTGTGCCGCGATCTTCTTCACCGCTCAATTTGCACCCATTAGCTGGACCGCACAAGCCATATTTTGGTCGGTTTTATCGGTAGCAGGTTGTATCGGAATGAGCGTTCTCACCAACTTTTGGGTCAAGATTGAACACCTGCGCTGGGTATTATACGGCTGGGTTGCATTAATGCTAATCGGCGTAGTTGTCACAGACTTAGGAATTTTCCTCGGTTGGGGATGGGTTTTAATGAACCTCTGCAATCTGTGGTTAGTTTTATCGGCGTTGGGTTACATTTTCACCGGAATCGGAATGCGATCGCGCGCCTTTATCCTCGCCGCAATCGTGCATATAGCCGCAATCTTCCTTCTCCCTTACGTCGCAGGATATCAATTTCTCGCTACCGGAATCGCAATGACCGCCACGCTCCTCATCTTCGCAGAAACGCAGTGGGATATGCGACCTCCCCTGGAAGAAAACGACCGATTGACCGCCAAACAACAGCAATTCAACAAAGAACAGTACAAGCTTCGTCAAGCTTCACTCTAACTGACTTAACTCGTTTCCAGTTTTTGCGATCGCTCCACTTACAATTGGGTACTATAGCGTTTTCGCTCTGAAACGTAAACAATAAATAGCCCAGAATTCAAATTCACCGCGAGTAGGGACGTTCAATTGAACGTCCCTACGTTGAAACGGTTTACATCCCGTTCAGAAATGCTATAGCAGTTTTCGCGATTAGTGAGGTACAGGCGATCCCCCTAACCCCCCTTAAAAAAGGGGGAAGCGCTTAACAAGCAGGGCGTTTTCAAAGTCGGGACTCAAAAATAAAATAAAAACGATCTTTCGGGCGATAAAATCTGGGAAAGATCGCCATTTAAGGAGGATTTTTTTCAAAAGTCCCCCCTTTTCTTTGGGAGTATAATTTGAAAATAAAAACGCCCTGCTAATTTCAGGGGGGAAGCATAGGCGAGAAGGGGAGCCGGAATAATATTTCAAAGTCCCTTGCCCAGAGTTGGGAAAGAGATTTGGGGATTTGTCCCAATACGAAAATCTCCTCCGCAATAACTGCGGCGACTTCGATCGCCTCCCCCACACCGCAACCAATGTGAAGGGGTTGTGGGGTTGACAAGATGCTTTATGTATGCTATTGCGCGGCGAGTTTGTGGAGTGTAAGCGATCGCGCAACCTCAATTTTAACGATCGATTATTACCGTAAAATGCTCGAACAAGGAATCGATCCGGCAGAGGCGCTGCGACAGGCACAACTGGCAATGTGGCAAGGCGACAGTTACTCAGCGCCTTATTATTGGGCGGCGTTTACGATTCAGGGATATTGGTAGAACTGTTTACTGACTCCTAACCCCGGTAAAGAATTGGGAATTAAACGTCCTTCCTGCAATTGCGCTCCTGTAAAAGGATCGTCGAGCAAATTGAGATGACTGTCAAGATCGAGATAATCAGCTAACGGCGCGAGATGGGACATGGCTGTATTGGCTAAAGTGCTGTCGGAATAACAGCCATACATCACCTGTAAGCCGCACGCTTTGGCAATGTGAACTGCGCGCAACACTTCGCTTAACCCCCCCGCTTTCATCAGTTTGAGATTAACGCCACTGACGCAACCGGCAAGACGCGGAATATCGCTGCTATTAAAACAACTTTCATCGACAAAAATCGGAAGAGGCGATCGCGCGGATAATTGAGAGAGTTTATCTTCCTCGCCGACGGGTAACGGCTGTTCTAGATATTGTACGCCGCGTTCGGCCAACCATTCGCTCATTTCCACCGCTTCGGCCAAACTCCATCCCCCGTTGGCATCGACGGTTAAATGGGCGTTGGGTACTTCTTCGCGCACGGCGAGAAATTGGGCGCGATCGCATTCTACTCCCTCCGGACTGCCCAACTTAATTTTCAAAACCCCTGCATCTACGACTTCTTGCCACTGTCGCACCCGCTGTCGCGCTGCTTCGGGAGAACTAATGCCGATGGTAACGGAAATGGAGACAACGCGCTCTATATCGAGTCCCAGCAACTGCCATAGAGGGAGATTGGCGCGTTTGCCCAACCAGTCGTGGAGGGCGGTATCGATGGCTGCGCGCGCGCCGGAGGAAACCTTTTGAGCGCGTAATAATTCTTCTATCGATTGTCGTTGGAGGGGGTGATAGGCTTGGAGGAAGGCCGCGATCGCCTTTAATTCTGCAAGCAACATTTCCGTCGAAGGTTTAGGCGCGCGAGTCACAGAAAACGGCGACACTTCCCCCCATCCTTCAATGCCATCCTCCCGCAAGCGCAGCCAAATGTTAGTATTTTGGGCGGTTGTCCCGCGACTGATGGTGAGGGGGATGCGTTTTTTTACCGCAAACGGTTCAAATAGAAGTTCCATTATCGACAGACAGTACGGTAGGGCTTGCTGAATATAGTGTTGTAATGAGCAGGGGAAGCAGGGGAAGCAGGGGGAGCAGGGGAAGCAGGGGAGCGGGAGAGCGGGAGAGCGGGAGAGCGGGAGAGCGGGGGAGCAGGGGAAGCAGGGGAAGCAGAGGGAGCAGGGGGGAATTGTATTTAATTTTTAATTTTTAATTTTTAATTTTTAATTTTTAAGCAACCCTAATATACCTCGATCGCATTGATTAATGGGGTTTCAGCTTCGTACAGCAAATCCTACGGTAGGTAAGAGAATCAAAGACGAAGGATCGATGACTAAGCTAGGTTTTAGGTTTTAGGTTCTATGGCAATCCTAGATTAGTCGTGAAATAGTGAAATCCTGAAACACTTGTGTGGTCAGACTTCTGGAAACGAGAAATGGGGCAACCTCTTTATGATTGCTATAGAACCAATGACAAATGACCAACGACAAATGACCAATAACCAATGACTTCTGTAACATCTTGTGATATTTTAAGGCAGGCACGCTCCCCAAAAAACTCGACAGCACCGAAAAGTTCCCGTTCATGTGGTCATTTTTACCCATTTTTCTCCCGGCTCAAATTAACCCCCTCCCCAATCCCGAAACCGCATTCGTCGAAACAACCCAAGAGCCCCGATCGCAAGAGGCGATCGCAGCGAGTTTTCCCTATTTCCTAACCCGAACCATCGCCGAAGCGCAGGAAATTCGACCGCTTCCGGGACAACTCGATCGCGTCCCCGTCTTTAACAGCAACAGTCCCGAAGTGGTTTACGGGACGGGAATTTTACTCTCTACCTTCCCGAAAGCGGGCATGGCGGAAGCAAGCGCCCATCTCAATTATCCCCTACAAGGACGCTTCGATATTTTCACCCACCATATCGCCCGGTCTCACAGATCGTCGGACTGGCGACCGATTTACCACGGTGTCCTCATTTATAATCCCGGAAATCGCGCCATCAATGTCCACGTCCTCCAAGGACTCAGCTATGTTACGACTCCCGATGCTCCTTTTATCGATTTGCCCTCTCGCCTCGATAATTCTTCGGGATCGGTTTTTTCGGGGCCGGGTTCTCGGTTAACCAACGATATTTTGCGAGGGTTGAGTCAATCGGGCTTTCCGTCGCAGTTGACCATTCCGCCGCGATCGGTTCAAACTCTATTTAGTCTGCCCATCCGTTTGGGCAATGCTCGTTCGACTTTGATCCGCCTGCGCAGCGACGGTGCGGTTCATGTCGCCAGTTTAGCAATGCCCGCTCCCCTGCGCAATCCGCCCAAACCCCCCGCCGGAGTCGATCTCCTAGATCCTCTCAAAGTTCTCGAAAACACGCCCATCCCCTCTCGTCCCGTCCCCCACCGTTCCCCCAGCCTCGAAGAATGGGCGCAACTGGTGGTTCGGGGTTCCCTCGCTACGCCGCGCGATCGCTCGCCTACGCCTTTGGATGCGAAAACGGACGACCCAATTTACGGACGGGTTGCTGGAGTGGCGATGGGCTCTCAGTGGCAAACGGTGGTAACTGACGATGACCGCAGCCGGACGTTGGCGATTCCGGCTGCAGGGGAAGCCTTTTCCTATCCTTTGAGTAGCCTTCCCCAAGGGACTTTCGGCACGGGACAGGTTCAGAGCGCGCCGATGCTGGTTCGCTATCCCGATACGGCCTATTTAGCTAACGGGAATTACGGGATTCATTACTATTTGACGTTACCGTTGGTGAATAATACGGATGAGCCGCGTCGGGTGGCGATCGCGCTTTCTACGCCGTTGAAGGAGGATGGCGATCGCGGGGAGTTGCGTTTTCTCGATCCCCCTGAAGATCGCGTCTTCTTCCGAGGAACGGTGCAAGTGAGATACACTGACGAACGCGGTAGAGTGCGAACTCAAGCGTATCATTTGGTACAGCGTCGGGGACAGCAGGGAGAGCCGTTAGTGACGCTGACATTGCCTCCGCGCGATCGCCGCGATGTTAAAATTGATTTTCTCTATCCCCCCGATGCTACGCCGCCGCAAGTTTTGACGGTGAGAACGAGCAATTAACAATGAATAATGAATAATGAATAATGAATAATGAATAATTTGAGTGAGTCTTAAACACAGGAACTTACTTAATCGAACTCTCAAAATAAAGCCGAAAAGGTTCGGCTAGAATTCCTAAAATGCGATCGAGCTGAATAATAAAGTATTCAGTTAAATCAATTTTTACTCTATTATCTTCTAACAAGATAAACTTCCAGTTTGTACCCGTTGAAACAGCACCATATATCACTGCTTGCTCTACTCCCTTACGAGTATTGAAAATTTGAGCGGCAACCATTTGGGCGACGCATTGACCTAACCCGACGCGAATGTCATTATCTTTCGCTTCAACTAAGGTTAAAATGGGAGCAGTTACGAGAGATTGATTGTTCGATGCACTTAAAATAAAATCGCAAGCACCTGTCAATCCCTTAGATTCATCGATATTGAATGTATTGCCAGAAAAATAACCGATTTTATTATTGAATTTGCGCCTAACTTCTAGTAAAATAGGAGCGATCATGAGTTCAGAACGAGCTTTTTTAGTACTAATGCTCGCCGCCAAGTCTAAGGTTTCGTCGAGTGTTTCTCGGAGTTTTTGGGAAGGTTCGATCGGTTCAATTTTTCCAAAAAAGTGGGGAATATCTTCGACTGTTAATTCAAAAGCAGAAACAGCTTGGTCAATTGTTTTAAAGTCGCTGTAGGACATCTGATATGAAATCCTTGAATGATTGCTACAAATGATTGATGGGGAGATGGGGAGACGGGGAGATGGGGAGACGGGGAGATGGGGAGACGGGGGAAAAGATATGTAGCATCTTTTGAGGGGTTTCATATGAAACATCGCTCGGAGGAATGAAGTTGATAGCAAGCCTAAATAGGTTGTAGCAATTTTCGCTCGCTGCGATTCTTTCTATACCTGGGTTTCAAGTTTCTCACCTGTCACAAATAAAATAGAATTGCTATATATAATATTTCCGTCCCCGAACGTAAACAGCGATCGGATATCATCAACTTTGAGTCATTCCTCGCTTGTTTTTCAAATTGGTGAATTCTTCCATTCTTCCATTCTTCCGAAGCTAGAGTTTTGCAACCCAAATAGAAACGCTATATAAACCTAAACGAGTACAACTCCTTCATCAAAAACTTGCCCATCAGTACCAACGCCCCGAATCACGATGCGATCGCGGTACACTTCATAGGCGGCAAAACTCAAACGCGACTCCGCATAAGCACTAAACTCAGCTTGTTCTACCGGACGAATTCGCGCGCCGCCGCCGCCACAAATCAGATATGTTGTCCCATCAATGGATTTCGAGCGTTCGTAGTGATGGTCGTGACCGTTAATATACAATTGTACGCGGTATTGCTTAAATAGCGGCACAAACTTCTCGACAAACGCCCGATTCACCCCGTAATGTCCCGAAGAATAAATTTGATGATGGCCGAAAACCACTTTCCACGGCGCATCGCTGCGACTTAATTCTTCCTGCAACCAAGCCAGTTGCGCGTCGCCCGGAGGATTGTTGGCGGTGTTGCGAACGTAGTACAAATTGGTATCGAGAGTAAAGAATTGTACGTCCCCTTGACGAAAGGTGTAATAACGCCCCTGCATATTAAAACCCGGATATTCCACTTGGCGATCGCCGTTTTCAGTCCGAACATCGTGGTTTCCCAGCGCTGCGTAAAATCGAACGCCGAGATCGAGTAAAGGTTCGTAGGGACGTTCAAAAACCGCCTCAACTTTCTCAATTTCGCCCTTATTGTAAATATTATCCCCCGCTAAAACAACCAGGGGGTAAGGGTTAGAAAGGTGATATTGCGCCATTGCGCGTGCAACCGCATATTGGCCCTCTGCACCCGTTCCGCTATCCGCCACCGACGCAAAGCGCGCTTCGGGTTCGTCGGCAGAAGGTTGGGGTTGGGGGGGAAGAGGAGAAGAGACAGAAGAGACAGAAGACGCGATCGCATCGTCATCTTTCCCGCGCGAAGTCATATGAGTTAAAATTTGGCTGCCAGTGGCGAGAACCAATCCACCCAAAGCACTCAATCCCAAAAATTGACGGCGTTTCAAACTCATAACGCAAAAATAAAAGGCAATAAATTTAGTTAAATAGACGATGGAGAGAACAAAAAGTGCTAAATTTGTCCTGGTGCGGGGAATTTTAACCCCTGCAAACCCTCAGCGGGAAAAGATACAATAGCAAGCAGCCCGGGGCTATGAAATTGAGTATAACGTAGACCTTTCAACTTTATCGAAAAACTGGGCTGTTGAATGCTGTCTAGGGAGAAAACGATGTCAGACGAACCACAAGAACAACCCGAAGCAGTGGAGGGGACGTTATCAAAAACCGAAACCCTAAGAGTGCTGCGGGATACGATTCGACGATTGGAAGATGCTGTCAATCGACTCGATGCGGCAAACATTGAGGCGTTACCGCCGACGGCGACAACCGAAACGCTACAGCAAAGTGTCGAGACGCTGGAAAGTTCCATCGCTGCCGTTGCGCCGCCGGTTAAATCGGTTCCCATTCCCCCCGAACCGAGGAATAATTTCGATCGCCTGATGGCAGCATGGGATTGGGTTGTCGATCGCGTCCGCGCGTTACTTCCTGTCTCTCTCAACGAAAAGTTATCCGATTGGGCGATTACCGGGACTCTCGCTACCCTAACTATACTCATTTTCTCAGCGATAATCGTATTGTTGCCCGATCGCGCCGAACCCATTCCCGAACCGGTTGCCATTGTCCAACCGCCGCCAGAAGCAGAGGATATTGACATCCCCCCGCAGTTGGAAGCGCCTATTGAGGTTGAAGTGCCTTCCCAAACCGCCGAAGTTCCCGAAGAACCCGAAGTTGCCGAGGAAGCTGAAGTTACCGAGGAACCCGAAGTTCCCGAAATGACTGAGGTTCCCGAAGAACTCCAAGCGCCTAGCGAACCCGAAACGGTGGTTCTCGAACCGCCACCGCCACCCCCAGAACCGGTATTAACTCCCGAACAAAGTTTGATTGCAGCCATTGAAACCCAGGTGGAACAACTGACGAGTCAGTATGCCGATGGGTTGATTCATTCGGTGGAGGCAGATTTTGTGGGAAGTCGGCTGAAACTCGCGATCGCGCCGGATTGGTACGATTTTACGCCGAAGCGACAAAACCAAGTTTCCCGCGAAATATGGCAGCGATCGCAAGAGTTGGATTTTCGCAATTTGGAACTCGTCGATCTCAAAGGAAATTTGTTAGCGCGCAGTCCGGTTGTGGGGAAGGAGATGGTGATTTTTACACGAATGCGGTAAAGCGGCGAACAGCGGTTTTAAAAGTAGATTTGAGCAATTTTGTCAAGATTGGAGTAGCGCGCGATCGCTTGCTTTATATAGCATTTCCGCCCCCGAACGCAAACAGCGGTTGGATGCCACTGCCACCAACTTTGAGTCATTCCTCGCCGATCCCTCAAATTGATGAATTCTTCCATTCTCCTATTCTCTCATTCTCCCATTCTTCCTTAAGATTTCAGCATATTAAATTGAGTCAGTAAATTAACATTTTCGGGCGTAAGTAACTTCTGTAGAGCGGAAACTTGTTCGAGCAGCATAATTTCCCGTTGAAACTCAGCCCGCAAAACTTCAAGATATTGCTCGCGTTTCTCGGTGTCAGGATTCTCTTGCAGCCGATGAAGGGCGAGCTGAAGATTGGTTAGAGGACGACGCATTTCTTGACTAAAATTCGTTAGAAGTTCGTCTTTAGCCGAAGCCACTTGGCTGAGACGAGCGAGTTCTTCAGATAAGTTTTGAAAGCGCTGGTAAAGGAGTTCTTGTTTTTTTAAGCGGGCTGCGATCGCGCCAAATAATTCGTCGGCATCAAAGGGTTTTGTTAAATAATCATCTGCCCCTAAAAGAATCCCTTTGCGAATCTCCGATCGCTCCGATCTTGCCGTGAGGAAAATAAAGGGAATCAAAGCAGTTTGAGAGGAGTTTTGTAAGCGTTCGAGGACGGTATATCCATCGATTCCCGGCATCATGATATCACAAATAATTAAACTGGGCGTATTAACGCGCGCTAATTCAATACCCAGTTCTCCATTTTGCGCCTCAATGCCTTCAAATCCTTCTGCCTCGAGCAAAGCCATAAGATTGGCGCGTAAAGCTGTTTCGTCTTCAATTACTAAAATTTTTGTCATTAGTCCTTTGTCATTAGTCCTTTGTCATTGGTTCTAGAACCTAAAACCTAAAACCTAGCTTAGTCATTGGTCATTGGCTGTAAACTGGTTATTCCTAACCGAGCGCTGATTACTGATTACTGATTACTGTTTACTGGTAACTGTTGAGGGAAGTATAACTTGAAACGCTGTCCCAACGCCAACCTGACTTTCAACGCCAATTGTTCCGCGATGGAGCTCGACGCAGTGCTTCACGATGGTTAAACCCAAACCCGTTCCCCGAATTGAACCGACATTACTAGCCCGATAAAATGATTCAAATAAACGAGACTGCGCTTCTAGGGGAATGCCAATCCCCGAATCTTTCACTTCAAAAATAATACTGTCTCCATCCTCTCCGCCAGGTTCGAGATTTAACGTCAATTGAATGGTAGAATCAGTGGGCGAATAGGCGATCGCGTTGGTTAACAAATTGCCTAAAATATGTCGAAGCAGCTTTTTATCCATGTCAACCCACAACTCTTCGGTGGCAAAGCGCGATCGCAAATTCAGTCGATGGTGTTTTCCTGAAGCAAGTTGCACCTGAGATACTAAACGGCGACAAAAGTCAAGTAATTCCAGCCATTGGGGATCGAACTGGAGTTTTCCCGCTTCAGCCTTCCCCAACATCAGCATATCCTCCATCAACGCCACCATCTGTTGAACAGCAGACTGAATTTGTTGAAAATATCGCTCTTGTTCGGGACGACTCCAATCGTAACGCTGCAACAGTTGCGCCGACGATTGAATCGCGGTTAAGGGAGTGCGAAACTCGTGGGAAGTCATCGACACGAATCGAGACTTCAATTCGTTCAGTTCCCGGGCCTGTTCGAGGGCCTTAAGAACCTCAACCTCGGCGCGCTTGCGTTGGGTAATATCGCGAGCAATCCACAGAACCGAACGCTCGGAAAGCGGCGAAATGCAGGCATCGAACCACAAACAATTATCGTTGACAACAAGGCTGTACTCAAACTTCAAAACTTGCTGGGAGTTAATAACCTCTCGAACCGGTTTGACAAAAGTTTCAGCGCATTCCGGGCGAAAAAACTGCTCCAAGGTTTGACCGATAAGGTCAGTCTCCGGATTGTAAAGGAGAGCCGGACTGGTCGGCAAGACCTCAATGGCGTTCCCCTCCGCTTCAATAGCTAGAACAATATCGTGGATATTCTCAATTAGCGCGCGCATCTGCTGTTGGCTGGTTTGCAGTTGCAGGTTCACGAGTTGCCGTTCGCGAAAAGAAGATATAATCGCCTCAAGCCAACGTTCGAGTGCGATCGCGCCCACCAACTCCCCTTCCTGACCCACAACGGGAATCTCTCGTCCGCTATGGTGGAAAGCCGTCCGCACCGCCTCAAAATCCTCAATCTCCGACTCCCCAACGGTAGTACAATGGGTTGTGGCGATCGCCTCCCGCAACAGACAGCGCGTTAAATCGGTTCCTGAAGCCACTAGAGACACGAGATGTCGAGCCGAAAAAACGCCGCGAAAATGAGTTCCGTTGGTTCGGTCCACAGCGAAAACGCAATCGGCACCTGCCTGCGCCATACACATCGCAGCCTCTTGGACAGAAGTTTCCCACGACAGGGTTAAAGGACGGCGTTCGACAAAGGCAGTTGGGTTTGGCAACGAGGGGGCATTCATGGCAATATTAATATTTTGCGCGCGATCGCAACTCTCTGTACTTAATCTTCTTTTATCATTCCCCCGAAAGCCATCCGCAATCAACACCATCCCGCTTCAGTAAATCCTCGCAAACCAACATCCGCATTTTTACGTAAAAGTGTAACTGCAAACCCACGGAAACCGAATCTTCAATCGACACCCATCCCGCTTCAGCAAATCCTCGCAAACCACCACCCGCATCCCTACGGAAAAGGGTAACCGCAAACCCACAGAAACCGACTTCGCGAGCTTTGCGGTTGTTGAAGGCGATCGCGCCCATCTAAGCTTAAAGGTAGGGATTGGAGATATCCGGGGCATTGCACCCTATGGCGTGCAACCGCCCCTTTTTCACGATACTTTCACGCTTTTGTGGCACAACTAGAAGAATGAACCAGTTAGCACGTCCGTTAAACTGCGTCGGTCGTTCCGAGGCGACTGGCCTTAAAATGTTAAGTGTGATGAACACAAAAAACCCCTTGCCAGCTCTCAAACTCCCTTTCGCAACCCAACTCGCCTCTCAGTTACTCCTGTGCGCCAAACACAAGTTGACAGGAAGAGTCGATCTGCAACTGGTCTCCGGTCAGCAGTGGAGTCTTTATATGAGTCTGGGGAATCTCGTCTGGGCTTCAGGGGGCGTTCATCCCATCCGGCGCTGGCGGCGGTTAGTTGCCAGCTATTGCCCCCAAGCCAAAGCCAACGCCATTGGCCTGCGCGAAGCGGACCGTTTTGAATGCTGGGACTATCACATTCTCACCATTCTCGCCCAACGACAGGCGGTCAGCGACGAGCAAATTCTAGCCATTGTCCAGGCCTTAGTCGCCGAGGTGCTATTCGATATCGTGCAAGCTCTAGACGAGCAGTTTGCGAGCCAACAAGGGCTTCCAACCAAGCTATTTGAGATTCAGACCCAAACAGGATTGCGACCGTCAGATACCCACACTTGCATCTTGCGGCGCGCGTTGACCTTAGAACTCGAACCGACTCTCAATCGGGTTCGGCGGAGTTGGGAGGAATGGGTGCGGGCTGGATTATCATCATTGTCCCCCGATCGCGCCCCGACCATCGTGCGTCCCCAACAATTGCAACGGCAACTGCCGGAAAAGGTCTATAAAAATCTCAGGACGTTAGCCGATGGAAGACGCTCTCTGAGGGATTTAGCCGTTCTCATGAAGCGAGATATGCCGGGGGTGGCGCGATCGCTATTGCCCTATATCGAAGGCAATCTCATTGAACTGGTGGAACTTCCCGATTTGGAACGGCCCGAAAACGCCGCGCGATCGCCGTCTCCCAAGACTCCATCCTCTCGAGGCACAATTGCTTGTATCGACGATAGTTTTCAAGTTTGCACTCAACTCGAAACGATTCTTCGCGATGCCGGTTACGACTGTCTGACGGTTCAAGACCCGCTTCAAGCCTTACCTTCGCTGCTTCAACACAAACCCGAGTTGATTTTTCTCGATCTAACAATGCCAATTATCAACGGCTATGAATTATGCAGTCAGATTCGCCGAATTGCTCAATTCCAAGATACGCCGATCGTCATTCTCACGGGCAATGACGGCATTGTCGATCGCGTGCGTGCCAAAATTGTTGGGGCGAGCGATTTTGTTAACAAACCAGTGGAGCCGAAAAAAATTTTAGCCACTGCTAGCAAGTATATCGTTCGGGCGGTGGAGTCCGAGCCAATGGCAATGGGGAATGAAAAGAACTAACGACGACTCTCAATCGTACAGGTAATTTGAAGCGGACCGTAGCGATCGCGCAGCACTTGTTCGATTTGGCGCGCGATTTGCGGGGCGAGTTTGGAGTAGTCTGGTTCTAAGCTCAGGTTCATGGAAATATAGACAAAGCGCCCGATGATGCCGCGCGATCGAATATTGTAACAGCGCGCAACCCCTTCGACTTCGACAATGGCGCGTTCGATGACCTCCGGCGCGATCGCCGTTTGCTCGACCATTAAGGGGAAGTATCCCACAAAAACCTGCCAAAACCCCTCGACGGCTAAAATCAACAAAATTGCAGCCCCTAGCAAATCGATTAACGGTTCCCCCACCCAAACCCCTATGAGACTCACCACACTCAGCGCCGTTAATCCTGCATCTTTAAATAACTGGTTGGCATTGAAGCGTAAAATGGGATAGCCGCAGATTCGAGACTGAACGCGATGAGCCAATCCCAATCCTAATGTCGCGGCTACAATTGCCCCGAGAAACTGTAGCCGAGGAAGGGTTGCTTGAACTGAAAAAGGTAATGTTTGCTGCCAAGCACCGAGTAATTGCTGGAGGCAAAAAAAGAATAATCTCAGCCAGGAAACGGAGACAGCGGCGACACCGAACAGGGCGAAAAAACTTTCGCGTCGTCCGTGACCGTGAATTTCGCCTCCTGTGGGGCGATCGCTACGGGTGATGGTCAACCACCCAAAAAGAAGACTCAAGCAAGTAATGAGACTGTGCAAAGCGGCTGACAGCAGGCTAAGAGATTGAATTTTCCAGCCTGTGGAAACTTTTACCCCTAAGAGCAAGACCATTAACCATAATGTGACCCACAAAATTAAGCGACTGGTTAAGTATTGATTTTTTCGGTCGTTCATGGTTATTGAAGTCGGGGAAATCGCCGCGATCGCATCTTGAAAAGGCAGAAGGCAGAGGGCAGAAGGCAGAGGGCAGAAGGCAGAAGGCAGAAGAAGTTGTAAATTTTAACGAAAAGCCGTGCTTTGCTGCTTCTATTTCGCGCCCCCAAGGGTAAATTAATTTCTCCCTATTATCGCTCGACGGGGTACAATACGCGCGCGTTCTTAAGTTCAATGGGGATAAAGCCGACAGTCGGCTCTCTCGTTGCCGATAATCCTCATTTCCCCGTAAAATAAGGAAAATATGCCAGTTGTCAAGTATGGCTTTAGCTAGAGATGTACGGAGGTTTCGCTGGTAGGGACGTTTTCTCAAAAGTTCCTGCCGATTGTAAGCTGTTCTGCATAAAACCGCCGCGATTTGAGCGTGAGGGACACTGATAAGGTGATAACTGATGTCTAAACTGATAAGGCGATAACTGAAATGACTCCCGAACATCAACGACTCGAAGATTCTCGCACTGGTAAAACCCTTTGGAAGAAGTGGGGACCCTACCTCAGCGAACGTCAATGGGGAACGGTACGCGAAGATTATAGTGCCGATGGTAGCGCTTGGGATTATTTTTCCCACGACCAGTCGCGATCGCGCGCCTATCGTTGGGGGGAAGATGGCCTTGGGGGGATTTCGGATAATCGACAGTTGTTGTGTTTCGCGATCGCGTTGTGGAATGGCAACGACCCCATTCTCAAGGAACGGCTATTTGGATTGACGGGAAATCAGGGAAATCACGGGGAAGATGTCAAGGAATACTATTTTTACCTCGACAGCACTCCCACCCACTCCTATGTTAAGTTTCTCTATAAATATCCTCACGCTGCCTATCCCTATTCCCAACTCATTGAGGAAAACCAACGGCGGGGACGGAACGAATTTGAGTACGAGTTACTCGATACCGGTATTTTCAACGATAACCGCTATTTCGATGTCTTTGTTGAATATGCGAAAGCTTCCCCCGAAGATATTGCCATTCGCATCTCTGTTGTCAATCGAGGACCGGAAACAGCAACGCTACATCTGCTGCCAACTCTCTGGTTTCGCAATACTTGGTCCTGGGACAACCGCAGCGAGAAACCTTCGTTGAAGGCGCGCAGTTTCGATGCTTCGGGTGCGATTATAGAAACCTCCCATCCCGATTTGGGACAGCATTGGCTGTACTGCGACGGCGATGTTCCCCTGCTGTTTGTAGAAAATGAAACCAACAATCAACGGCTGTATGGCGCGGAAAATGCCTCTGCTTATGTTAAAGATGGGATTAATGATTATGTGGTTGGGGGGAAAAAAGCAGCCGTTAACGGCGATCGCGTCGGAACCAAATGTTCGCCCTATTATACCCTAACCTTGGGCGCGGGGGAAACCCAAACCGTTAAACTGAGATTATGCGATCGCCCCGATTTAACCCAACCCCTCGGCGAGGAATGCGATCGCCTTTTCTCTGCCCGCCAAAAGGAAGCCGACGAATTTTATCGCCGCGTTGCGCCATTTGAGATGAGCGAAGAGTTGCGCAATATCCAGCGCCAAGCCTTTGCCGGACTGTTGTGGACCAAACAATATTACCACTACGATGTCGCTCAATGGCTCCAAGGCGACCCCGCAATGCCGCCACCGCCGCCGCAGCGAAAAAAGGGACGCAACTGCAAATGGAGCCACTTTGAGAGTATTAACGTGCTGTCGATGCCCGATAAATGGGAGTATCCTTGGTTTGCTGCCTGGGATTTAGCTTTTCACTGCATTCCTTTGGCGATGGTCGATCCTGAATTTGCGAAAAATCAACTTGACTTAATGACGCGGGAATGGTATATGCACCCCAATGGTCAAATCCCCGCCTACGAGTGGAAATTCGGCGATGTCAACCCGCCGGTTCACGCTTGGGCAACGTGGCGGGTGTATAAGATCGAACAGAAAATGTGGGGGCGAAGCGATCGCGCCTTTTTAGAACGCATCTTTCAAAAACTCCTGCTCAATTTTACCTGGTGGGTGAACCGCAAAGATACCGAGGGCAGCAATGTTTTTGAAGGGGGTTTCCTGGGGCTGGATAATATTGGCGTATTCGATCGCAGCGCGCCCCTTCCCACGGGCGGGTTTCTCCAACAGGCCGATGGGACGAGTTGGATGGGAATGTACTGTCTCAATTTACTGAGTATAGCACTGGAGTTAGCCATTGAAAATCCGGTGTACGAAGACATGGCGACCAAATTCTTCGAGCATTTCATTTATATTGCCGATGCTATCAATCATATCGGAGGAGACGGCGATCGCTTGTGGGACGAAGAAGATGGATTTTTCTACGACGTGGCGCGTTTGCCCAATAACGAACGCTTGCAACTGAAAGTGCGATCGATGGTGGGGCTAATTCCCCTCTTTGCCGTCGTTACCTTAGAACCCACTTTAATTAATCAATTGCCCAACTTTAAAAGGCGGTTGGAATGGTTTATTAAAAATCGTCCCGAACTGAGAGATAATGTCGCTTGTATGGAAAGCGAAGGATTGGGAGCGCGACGACTTTTAGCCATTGTCCAACGCGATAAATTACCGCGTATTCTCACAAGATTGTTGGACGAAGCAGAGTTTTTTAGCAATTATGGCATTCGCTCGCTTTCGCGCTACCATCGAGAACATCCCTATATTTTAAAAATCGACGGCAATTCCTATCGAGTCGATTACGAACCTGCCGAGTCTAGTACAGCACTTTTTGGCGGAAATTCCAACTGGCGCGGTCCGGTGTGGTTTCCGGTTAACTTTTTGTTGATTGAATCCCTACAAAAGTTTCATCATTATTTGGGAGACGATTATAAAGTCGAATGTCCTAAAGGTTCGGGCAAAATGATGTCGTTGTGGGAAGTGGCATCGGAAATTGAAGCGAGGTTAATTAGCGCATTTGTTCGAGATGAGTCGGGCAATCGTCCGATTTACGGCGATTCTACAACCTTTGAAACCGACCCACACTGGAAAGACTATTTCCTATTTCACGAATACTTTCACGGCGATAATGGTGCGGGACTGGGGGCAAGTCATCAAACGGGTTGGACGGGGTTGGTAGCGAAGTTAATTCAGCAGCGTAGCGAGTATAGTTAGTCATTGGTCGTTTGTCCTTGGTCATTAGTCATTAGCAAAGGACGAAGGACAAAAAGCTTATATAGCACTTTTCATTTGGATGAGGTACAAGAGATCCCCCTAAATCCCCCTTAATAAGGGGGACTTAAAGCTGAAAAGTGTACCTCACAAGAAGCGAAAAACGCTATAGTTTGCACGAAAAACTATGAAGCTGCCGTATAAATTTCAGGTCGATATTTAGGTTCAGGAATAGGTCTATTAGCTGCCTTAGCTGCCTCCAACCATACTACCTTCGCTTGCAAAACCTCTCGAAGTGCCTCTTCCTCTGTATCGCCGAGTGCGGAACAATATGCTAAGTCGGGGATATCGGCAATGTAACCGCCATCTTCCTCGCTATAAAAAATGTTAATATGATAATTCTTCATGATTCATTTTCTAGAGTAAGCTGATATCGATCGACTAGGGATAGAAATTGGCGGATTTGGTAAGGAACTGCTTTTCCCTTCTTATTTTGAAGATTAACAATTTCTGAAATATCGGGATGGACAAAAATGTGATGACTACCGCGAACGCGAGATAAAGTAAACCCAAAGGCTTCAACGAGAGCAATTAGTTCGTTGAATTGAATATTTTTTGAACCCGCACGGATTTTCGCTAGTAGTTTTCGCTTCTTTGACATAGTGATATTCTACGAGCCTTTCCCGACCCGCGATCGCCATTTTACACCATTTTACAATTGTTGACATTGCCGACTTTTCAGCTCTAACCTTCTTCGAGGGCGGTTTCGGAAAGTTCGGGTAAACTGACACCGATCGTTCCAGAGATTGTAGGGTGGGAATTGCCAATAATAAGTCAAAATCAAAGAAATCAATTTATACTGGCAATGCCCACCACCAGTCATATAAATTGTTAACCCGTTTTAACGGGTTTGAGCTTTTAGCGGTGAACTTTAGTTCCAGGCCCTTTAGCTTATTAGTCATTAGTCATTGGTTCTAAAACCTAAAACCCATTTTAATGATTTTGCGAATTGTAAACTACGATCCGATCGCATCTATGTCGGGTAGGATTGAAAAAAACGCAACAGTCCCCTATGATGGAGCGATCGCTTCGCCCTAATACCCCCCGTGAAACTCAGGACAAAAATTCTAATTGGCTATGGCGTAACGCTGACGTTAGCCCTTCTCGTTGGGGGATGGGGAACCTTTAACTTAAATCGCTTGGGTCGAGCGAGCGAAGCTATTCTACAAGAAAATTATCGCAGCATTCGCGCTTCGGAGCAAATGATTGATGCCCTCGAGCGTCAAGATAGTGCAACTTTACTCTTTTTTGGGGAAAACCAACAGCAAGGAAGAGAGCAATTTCAAGAAAACGAAATTCAGTTTTTGCTGTGGCTGAGTCGAGCAAAAGATAATATTACAATCGACGGAGAACGGGAAATTGTTGCCGAGATCGAAAACTATTACCGAGATTATTTAACTGTCTTTTCTCAATTTCAGCAAGTTCAAGGAGAAGATGCCGCTCTCACAGAATATTACTACGAGACTGTTTTTCCTGCATTCGAGCGCGTTCGCAATGCTTGCGTCGAACTTAGGGAATTAAATCAAGATACAATGCTTCGAGCTTCAGACCAAGCTCAGAAAGTGTCTCGCCAAGCCATTTGGTCGATGGTTCTCGCTGGAGGTGGAGCAGCGGGTTTGGGGTTAGCTTTTAGTTTAATTTTGTCGGAACGCTTGGTCAGACCTTTGCGGGAAATGAAACGAGCAACTCAACAAATTGCTGAGGGAGATTATGAAATCGAAATTCAGACCATGCCCCAAGATGAATTGGGACAGTTGGGCAAACAAACTATCGAAATGAGTCGCAAGTTGAAAGCGTTTCGCGAGTTAAATATCGGTCAAATTGTTGCAGAGAAGCGGCGAAAGGAGGCGATTATTCAAAGCATCAGCGATGGTATAATTGTTGTCGATGCCGACCTAAATATTGTAGCCATTAATCCTCCCGCTGCTAAAGTTATCGATACCCGTTCTCGCGTCGCGCTGAATAATCCCTTACCCGAATTTTTTAGCGATCGCACTCTCCTCAAATCCATCGAAACCGCCGCACAAACGGGAGATTCCCCCCGATTAGACGAACAGCAGTCGCTTTTGGCAGTCGAACGCGGCAAACAAACGTTGTATTATCAGTTTTCAATTGCGCCGGTTATTCAAGATGCGGACAAAATTTTAGGCGCGATTTTGCTCCTGCAAGATGTCACAAAATTAAAAAACTTGGAGCGACTAAAAAGCGAATTTGTCGCCACAGCTTCCCACGAGTTGCGCACGCCTTTGACGGGGATGGCGATGAGTCTCAATTTGCTCCTAGAAACCACCACAGAAAAGCTATCCGATACCGAAACGGAACTCCTCAACGCTGCTGTAGAAGATGTGGGGCGCTTGCGAAATCTAGTTAACGATCTCCTCGATCTCTCGAAAATTGAGTCCGGCCGCATTGAAGTTGAGTTTGTCCCGGTTCGAGTTCAGTTATTATTGGAAAAGGCGATTTCGGTCGTCAAAATTCAACTCGAACAAAATCAAATTGAATATCAACAAGAGTTGGAGTCGGATTTACCGGAAGTTTGCGTCGATCCTAATAAAATTATTTGGGTCTTGACAAATTTACTGTCTAATGCAATTCGCTATACCGATACGGGAGGGAAAATTTGTGCCTCAGCCAAACAAAGAGGCGATAGTATTTATTTATCCGTCGCGGACGAAGGAGAGGGCATTCCTTGGGAATATCAGGGTAAAATCTTTGATAAATTCGTACAAGTCAAAACCGAAAGAGATGTGGGAGGAAGCGGTTTGGGGTTAGCAATTTGTAAGGAAATTGTCAAAGCGCACGGCGGCACGATTTGGGTGGATTCTGCACCGGGAGAAGGAAGCACTTTTACGTTTACTCTTCCCATTGCCCAACCTTTGAATCATTAAAATAATTGGGAGATAAACTAATAATGGCATCTGAAAGAATTTTAGTCGTTGACGACGAAAAAAATATTCGACTAACCGTGGCACAAGCTCTGGATCCTTTGGGATATAGCGTTAAAACGGCGTTTAATGGCGAAGACGCGCTGATGCAATTAGAAGCCGAACCCTACGACATGATCCTTTGCGATCTCAAAATGCCGGGAATGGATGGGATGCAACTGCTCTCGAGGGCAGTAGAATTGTACCCAGAAATTGCGATCGCGATGATTAGCGCTCACGGTACGGTAGACAATGCTGTAGAAGCGATGAAATTGGGAGCGGTTGACTTTTTGCAAAAACCCTTTACGCCTCGGGAATTAAGGGATTTAGTCGATCGCGTATTTCGGCGCAAAAACCTTGAAAGCGAACCCGCCGCAGACTACGAATTAGCCCTAGAAGCGGCAAAACAAGGGGCAAATAAACGGCAATTCGAGCAAGCTGTGGAACGGGTGAAAAAGGCGATCGCCATCGATCCCTCCCGTCCCGAAGGCTTTAATTTCCTCGGCGAATTGCAAGAAATGTTAGGAGAAAAAGAAGAAGCGCAGAAAAATTATCGCGTCGCCGTCGGCATCGATCCCGCCTACGAACCTGCCCGAAATAATCTGTCTCGCGCCACGCGATCGCCTCGCAGTCGTCCGAGTTTGTGAGAAAATTAAAATTAGACTTCTCGGGTAATGGGTAATAGGTAATAGGGGATGAAATTTGACGCGATCGGATTTTTAATTGCGCTTCGGAGTCTATTTATTTTTTCCTAAATTCGTACAGGTAAAAAAACTCAATGAGCAAATCTCAATATATCGTTGTCATTGGTTGCGGCAGACTTGGTTCAATTTTAGCCTCAACCCTCAGCCGTCAAGGAAACAGCGTTGTCGTCGTCGATCCTAACGAAGAAGCTTTTGCCCAACTCGGCGGCGAATTCAGCGGATTTACCATCGTTGGCGATGCCTCAGAACTATCGGCGTTGCGCGCAACAAAAGTCAGTCAAGCCGACTGTTTGTTAGCCGTAACCAACCAAGATAATGTAAACTTGATGGTGGCTCAAGTGGCTAAAGTTGTGTTTAAGGTTCCCAAAGTTTTAGCACGGGTTTTTAATCCAGCCCGTCAGAATATTTATCGAGAGTTCGACATTGCAACGGTGAGTCCGACTCAGCTATCGGCAGATGCTTTGTTACAAGAGATTTGAACTTAAAAAATACTTGAACTTACATGATAGTTATTATTGTTGGAGACAGCAAACTCGTCTATTTCCTAGCCAAACAATTTATTAGTAAAGGCGATCGCGTTACCCTAATTGCCTCCGATCGCGAAATTGCAACGGAGTTTTCCAGACAACTGAAAGCAACTGTCACGGCGGGAGATGCTAGCGATCCCGATATCTTAGAAAAAGTAGGCGCAATTGGAGCCGATATTTTGGTTGCTCTCACGCCCGAAGATCCGAATAATTTAATCGCCTGTCAAATTGCCCAAAAACAGTACGGCGTTCCGCAAACTGTCGCCTTAGTCAACGATCCCGAAAATAAAGCGATTTTTGAGCAATTGGGCGTAACAGTTGCCTTTTCCGCCACTGAGTTAATCGCTCAATTAATCGAGCAACAAACCGGTTCCGATGCCCTAGAAAATATTGTTCCCATTGCTAGCGGAAGACTAAACGTTATCGAAATTGTTGTGGGGGTAGAAATGCCAGCCGCGCGCCAAACTTTGGGCCAGTTTAATCTTCCGCCGAAAACATCAATTGCCTGTATTCTGCGTGGAGGAGAAACCATCGCTATCGATGCAGAAACACGCCCGCAACCGGGAGATCGCTTGATTATTGTCAGTCCCCCCGAAGGCTACGGCCAATTAATGCGATCGTTAACAGGAGAAATATGAGTAGGGACGTTATATATAACGTCCCTACTACATAGGTATATATAACGTCCGTACATAGGTTATGAGTTTCAACAATTTCCAACTTCAAGATAGAACCGGGTAGTGAGGGTTAACAGCCTAAAACCCGATAATTAATGTGAGGAGCAAACAAACGTGGGGCGTAAAAAAGTAAAAAACGATCGCTATCAACACTTTCTACGGCAGCGCTACAAAGCCATTTTAGGCTATATCGGACTCAGTTGCGCGATCGCGGCCGGGTTCATTCTTTTCCCCCTCCTCGCCCTCCTCGCCTACCCCGAAGAACTCCCCCTCGCCTGGGGGTTTCTCCTGCCCGGTATCATTTTAGCCGTAGTGGGAGGACTTCTATGGTGGACTCTCGCCCCCAAAACAACCGAAAGTTTAACCTTGCGCGAGGGTTCCGTTGTCGTCGTCTTCGCCTGGTTGCTTGCCATTGGAGTCGGTACCGTCCCCTTCATGACTATCGGCGGACTCAACTTCACCCAAGCCATCTTCGAGTCTACCAGCGGTTGGACCACAACCGGACTGTCGGTGGTTGACGTAACCCAAGCCTCTCGTCTCATCCTACTCTTTCGCAGCACCATCGAACTCGCCGGGGGAGCGGGTTTCGCCATTATCACCCTCAGCGCCATTGCGGGCATATCGGGTTCGGGACTCGCCGCTGCCGAAGGACGCACCGAACAGCTTGCGCCCAACGTTCGTCGTTCCGCCCAACTGGTATCGAGCATTTATAGCGGTTATATTGCCATCGGAACCCTGGCTTTGTGGGCGGCGGGAATGAGCTTTTTTGATGCAATAAACCACTCTTTTGCAGCCCTTTCCACCGGCGGTTTTTCCACCCGCACCGACTCTATTGGCTATTGGGATAGTCCCGCCGTCGAAGCGATAACGATTGTTTTAATGATTTTGGGAACGTTGAATTTTGTCACCAGCTATCTCCTGTTGAAAGGAAAGTTTAAAGCTGTCTCGCGCAATGGCGAAATTCGCTTGCAAGCCCTCGTTATTCCGCTGTGTATTTTAATCCTCTTTTTTGGCGTTGCGCCGGGACTTTATGCGAGTGCGGGAAAAGGGGTACGAGTGGCTATTTTTGAAACCATTACTGCCCTCTCGACAACGGGATTTTCGACCGTCGGTTATGGCGATTGGAATGCTTTGGGGTGGCTGGTTTTAATTGGTTTAATGTTAATTGGCGGGGGAACTGGGGCGACTGCGGGGGGGATTAAACAATTTCGGATTTACGTCCTGTATCGAGGGCTATTGTGGGAAATTCGGCGGTTATTTTTGCCCGAAAATACCGTCACCGAGCCGCAAATTTGGCAGGGGGAACGGCGGATGTTTCTCAAAGATAGTCAAATTCGCGCGATCGCGCTTTTTGTTTTCTTGTACTTATTATTGTATGGAGTCGGTTGCGCCATCACCGCTGCCTATGGCTATTCCCTCCAGGAAAGTTTATTCGAGTATGCTAGCGCGTTAGGCACCGTGGGGCTTTCGGTGGGCGTGACTTCGGCAGACGCGCCGTCGGGATTATTGTGGGCGGAAATTGTGGGAATGTTTCTGGGGCGGTTAGAAGTTTTTACCGTTGTTGTGGGGACGGTTCAATTTTTCCGAGATTTGCGTTTTCTTGTTATTTAAAGAGCCACCGAACGTAGGGACATTCAATTGAACGTCCCTACGACAGGCGAAATTGATTTTAGGACTAATAAGCTGAGGCGCATTTAAATTGGGAATTTACTTCTGCCCTCAGCATAGCTGCCTTCTGCCTTACGGAGAATTTAGCAACGTAGTTTAAAAGCCGAACAGCTTAGAGAGCGCCATTCATCTAAAAATGACTCAAAATTAAGCCATCCTACGTGGGAACGAGTTCGCCCGGGCGCAATTTAGACCATTTTCCCGTTTCTCGCAAGAAACTCTTGCACCCAACAACATCCCACTCCATTTCAATCTCATCCTCGGACGTGCGAATATTAACATTGATAGTGGGTTCGTTGGGTTCAAAGTTAGGCGTTTCGGTTAAATGGGGTTCCTGATGCTGAGCTTCGACTGCGTAGTAGGTGTTGCAGCGATCGACGAAATGGCAATTTACACAAATACACATAATCCAACTGGGCGGTATTTCTTGTTAATCTAGCTTACATAGCCGGTCGTTGCGCTCCTTCTTTGGTTTATTTTTGTTAATTGATGTCTTTGAGTCCCGAATCGTCCTATCTTTCTCCGAGTACCTGGCCGTTTAGTTGGGACTTGCTGCCGCAACCGGCGTATTTGGTGGGCGGTGCGGTACGAGATGCGCTACTCCATCGCAAGCGGGAGTATTTAGATTTAGATTTTGTTTTGCCTGGAGATGCAATTGCGATCGCGCGCCGTATCGCTGGACACTACAATGCGGGGTTTGTACTCCTCGATCGCGATCGCGAAATTGCGCGGGTGGTGTTTGACGAGGGAACCGCCGATTTTGCGCGTCAGGAGGGGGACAGTTTAGAGGCGGATTTGCGACGGCGGGATTTTACCATGAACGCGATCGCCTACGATCCCGAAAAAGAGGTATTTATCGATCCGTTGAACGGACGCGAGGATCTCGAAAAGGGAGCCATTCGCGCCGTGTCCAAGGCAAATCTCAAGGACGATCCCCTGCGGTTATTGCGCGCCTATCGCCAAGGGGCCCAACTGGATTTTACCATCAAGAAGAAGACGCGAGCCATGTTGCGCGCCCTAGCCCCCTTGTTGAAAGCGATCGCCGCCGAACGGGTTCAAGTGGAGTTAAAGTATCTGTTGAGCAGCGGGGGAGGCGCGCCTTGGCTAACAGCGGCATGGGAAGATGGACTGTTGGGGGGTTGGTTTGAGAATGCGGCGGCTGAAAATTTACAGCAGCTCGAGCGAGTCGATCGATGTGCGTGGTTGCTGGGTAAAATTTGGCCGGGGATGGAAGCACAATTGCACGAACGCGCGACTCCCCAAGGGTTGAGTTGGCTGTCGCTGGCGAAATTGACTTGTTTGTTATCTTTTGACCCGTCCATCGCGGAATTGGAGTTGGAGCAGTTAAAATACCCTCGGGCTGAAATTCGCGGCGCGGTAACGGCGTTGAAGGCGTTACCTCGTTTGTTGCGCGCGGGAACTTCGCCCTTGAACCTCAGAGAGCAGTATTTTTTCTTTCAGGAGGTGGGGCAAGTCTTTCCCCTGTTGAGCGTTTTGGCGGTGGTTGTGGCGGCGCAAAAGGGCATTCTGGAGGAGACAACGGCGGTGGGAACGATCGCGCCGTTAATCAATCGCTATTTGGATCCGAGCGATCGCGCGGCACATCCCACTGCAATAGTAACGGGGAACGATTTAATGCGATCGCTTCAACTGTCTCCTTCTCCTGCTATTGGCCATCTTTTGGCTGAAATTCAAATTGCTTATTTAGAAGGGCGCGTTTCCACCGCAGAGGAAGCGTTAGGTTTTGCGGCAACGTTGCTGAATTCGGCGTGAAAGGGCATTTAATGCAGAATGGGAGAAGTAGGGACACGGCATTTTCTAGCTCTAAGTTCAATATAATAACGTTACTCTTCGCCGTGTCCCGATCGCCGCGTCCCGATCCACCGCGTACCCAGTATTGTAGAATTCCCAACAAAAGCAAGCCAAGAATGAACGAACAAAATCAGTATACAATTTGGGAAAGCGAAGACCTTTCTCGCACTTATTTAGAAGGGGTACGCGGAGCAATTCCTTTGGCATCCGAGCAAATCGACGTGCTGCTGCGAACGATTCGAGCTGCTGGAATTGAGGTTAATTCTTTTCTAGATTTGGGGTGTGGAAATGGAATTTTAGGAGGCGCGATCGCACGGGAATATCCCGATGCCAAGGGCTGTTTTCTCGATCTCTCGGAAACCATGCTAAATGCAGCGCGATCGCAAGTGGGCGAGGGGAATCATACTTCTTTTATTTTACAAGATTTCGGGCTGCCCGACTGGACAAATGCGGTAAAAAAGGAAGCGCCCTTTGATGTCATTGTTTCTGGCTTTTCGATCCATCACCAACGCGATCGCCGGAAGCAAGAAATTTACGCAGAGATTTACAATCTTTTGCAACCGGGGGGATTATTTCTCAATTTAGAGCATATTGCTTCGCGCTCCCCTTGGGGAGAACAAGCCTTTAACGAGCTGTTTGTCGATAGATTGTATGCCTTCCATCGCGATCGCGGTTCGGATAAGTCGAGGGAAGAGATTGGCCGCGAATATTACAGTCGAGATGACAAGAGCGCTAATATTTTAGCACCCGTTGAGGAGCAATGCAATTGGTTGCGCGAAATTGGTTTTATCGATGTGGATTGCTTTATGAAAATCTTTGAAATTGCCTTATTTGGAGGAATGCGATCGCAAATTTCATCATGAATCAAACTCCCAGGGATTAATAATTGAAATATCGCACCTTTGAAAATCAGAAATATTACGAGTTGCTATGGTAGCTTGACGAGAATAACAAATACTAGCAATCTGAGCATCAGCTTGAGAGATAGGAGAGCCTATTCGTCTTCTTTCAGCAGCAATTCTCGCAAAGGCGATCGCGGCTGCTTCATCAAAGGATAAAATACGTCCTGCGAAATCTTCAGAAAACATGAGTTGAGCGGCTCGATTAAGTTCGCTTTGACGTTTTCCCGATGGCAATAAAGCAATTCCGTAGAGGATTTCAGCTTGAGTAATCGTTGTGGTGAAAAGAGTCGTCATCGGTTGTGCGGCAACCCACTGACGAACTATCCATGAGCCTCTAGGTTGCATCAACTCTGATAGTACGTTGGTGTCAAGTATTATCATGAAGCTCCTCAAAATGGGGAGGTTCGCGCAGCGGTTCTCTAGATATAGTAGGGAGTTCGATATCCCCAAAGCGAGCAAAACGCCGTCCAATAGCTACGGCGAGATTGAGAGAATTTTCGTCATTTTCTGTCAATGCAGCGCGCAAAATTTCTAGGGCTTCTTCTTCGAGAGAACGCCCATAATAGTCTGCTCGCTCCCCCAAGCGAATTTTAAGGTTATCGTCGAGGTTTTCAATAACAATTGTGGCCATAGCACGCTCTCTCAATTTCTACGCTTAATTAATACTCAATCCTTTCGCCCCACTTCTCCCCAGAGTCTATCGCCGTTGGAGGTTGCCAAAAACTTGCAACCAATGCCACCATTAACCACCACAAACAATTAATTTGCGGGCGATACCAAACTGTATCAACCAATCCGTGGGTGAGGAAACCGGCGATCGCGGCCGTTGCCCCCATTAACCAAAATGCTTGGATATGGCGCGTCCGATACAACCGATTTAATTGTTGCACGCATTGATTGAGCGTGACGACGAGCATCCACATAAACACAGCAAATCCGACAAATCCCATTTCAACGATGGTTTCGAGGAAAATTGAGTAAGCGCTAAGGGCCGTAAATCCGGTTTCCATATAGCGGGGATAGATGGCGTTAAAGGTCCCATTTCCCGGCCCAATGCCAAACAGGGGATAATCGCCAATCATGCGAAACACGGCATCCCAAACATTTATTCGGAAGTTATTGCTGCTGTCGCCGCGTCCGGCAAAAATACTCATCACCCGCAAACGCAACGGTTCGACAGTTGCGATCGCAATTAACAGCAAAACGGCACACGAACCAAAGGCAATGGGCAACGTCCAAATTTGCCAAAAGCGCGGCAACTCGCTGCGCCACCAAAAATACAACAACACGCCCAATACCGCCAATGCCGCCAATGCCGCCAACCAACCGCCGCGACTGTCGGTATAAAATAAACAAGCCAAATTCACTCCAAACATCACCGCCGCCAACGCTTTGGGCAGCCAACCCCGCCAGATAATAAACGCCACAATACTCAATGCGATCGCGGCCAATAAATATCCCGCCAATAAGTTGGGGTTGCCCAAATAACTATAAACCCGCGTATCGTCCGCTAACTCCGAGGTGGGATCGTTCCACGTCGCTAACTGATCGACTCCAAAGAACTCCTGACGAACGCCGTAGGCGCTGACAACCAAACTCACCAACAATAGCACCGCAATCGTCCAATTGCGCAGTCTGGGGTTGCGCAATACCCGCGCCGCCAATACAAACAAAAATAAGTACAGCGTCAGTTTAATTAACCCCGATAGCGCCGCCGTTTTCACCGGCGAGAGAACCGTCGCGATCGCGGCCATGCTCCAGTAAGCGAGTACCGTATAATGAATGGGCGTAATGGCAGCCGGATTTCCTTCATCTGCCAGCGTTATCAAAGCCCAGTAACCGCCGACAGCTAACAGCAACACGCCGATTAAAGCCGTCGAAACGAAAGGCCCCAACCCCAAAACTAGGCTAATTAATAGCGCGCCAATGGCTTCTCCCCAATCCGCTAACAGCCAACTCCCCGCGCGCCAGCGACTGATGAAACTCAGCCCGTTTAACAAAAAACTGCCTTTGCGCCACTCATAGGCCGGTAAATTGGAAAGGGTCAATTGTTGCCAAGTCATTTGTCCTTTGTCATTGGTCATTGGTCGTTGGTCATTAGTCATTTGTCCTTTGTCATTAGTCAAAAGCAGAGAGCATTGAGGCTGAAAGCCTAAAACCTACAACCTACAACCTAGCTTTGTCCTTGGTCATTGGGGTTGAAAGCCTAAAACCTAAAACCTAAAACCTAAAACCTAACTTGGCTCTTGGTCGTTTGCCGACTCGGCAGGCTTTTCATTGCGGTTTGCCAGTCGTTCCTCTGCTTCGGATAGTACCTCGTCCATTTTGTCAAGGATTTCCCCCGGATAATTTTCAAAAACTTTAACCGAAAGAGAGATACGATTTTTATATTCGTCAATTTCCGCGATCGCCACTTTAATGGTTTGTCCGGTGCGAAACAACTGTTCCAATGACGGCACTTTCGCTCCACTCACTTCCTTAATATGGAGCAAGCCAGAAATATTACCCAAATCGACAAAAACGCCGTAAGGTTTAATACTCGTCACCCGTCCTTCTACCACCTCTCCCGGTGTCAACTGTTGAATTGCCGTCGCGCGGATGGCATCGCGCTGGGAGAGAACCAACTTATTGGTATCGGGGTTCACCTCGAGAAAAGAAGCCGTGAGAGATTGCCCCATCAACGCATCGAGGTCATCGCGCTCGAGGAGATGCGATCGCGGAATAAAGGCCCGTATCCCCATCACCTGACCCGTCACGCCGCCTTTATTCGACCCGCTGACGCGCATTTGGACGGATTTTCCCGAACCTTGTAAATGAGCGATCTCTTCCCAGGCGCGCTTAACTTGAACCTGGCGGTGGGACAACAACACCTGACCTTCATCGTCCTGATCTTTGAGAATGGCAAACTCTCCTTCTTCTCCCAAAGGCAGCATTTCGGCGATTTCCGACTCGCTGAGTCGGTCTCCGGCGATTTCTCGCAGCGGGACAAAACCGGGAGATTTACCGCCAATATCGACGTAAATTCCGTCGGAACTATACTCGATGACCTTACCCTTGACGATTTGACCTTTGGTGAATTGGTAATCGTAGCTTGCTAAGGCTTTGGCAAAGTCCTCCATTGAGAAGGGAGTGTTAGAGTCTTGGGAACGGGTGGGATCGGATGTCATAACGGGGTGGTTTTCAAGAGTGACGCAGAGCTTGGAAAGCTTAACGCTCGCCAGAGAATTCTATTGTAGCTTTCTTGACACTCTCCCATTTAGATTTTAAACTTCCCATGAGTTAGCTCCTTGTCAGAAACCGCTCCTATCCCCACTGCCTTGGCAAACTCGCCGTCTCAAAGACCTCAATTGCACATTTCAGATTCCTCGCCACAGCCGGATTTCTCTATTGAGAATTTTAGAAAAATTTTGTCAGCTTTTCCGGATCGTTAGGGAAAATTATTGTAGTTATCGATCCAATGTGCGCCTCTCCTGTTTCCCTTCGGAAGCCCGAACCGCAAAAGTTATGAGCAAAGTTGTTGATTTACATCAATATTTCCGCAAGCGAATGTTTTTCCCCTCTCCCCATGTGCCTGAAAACGACTGCGCTTGTTGTCTCCCCGTTCTGGGAAGCCAGCGCTTGATTTTGCGTCCTTTTTCCCTCGCCGATGCGCCGGACGTACAGCGCTTGGCAGGCGATCGCGATCTCGCTGCGATGACGGGTTTGATTCCCCATCCTTACGAAGACGGCATGGCTGAAGCGTGGATTCGCTCTCATTCCGACAGTTTTGAGCGCGGAAAGGGTCTTAATTATGCAGTGGTTTTACGCGATCGCCAATGGTTGTGCGGCGCGATCGGATTTGGTATTAATATTGCCAATATTAACGCCGAACTGGGATATTGGATTGGCAAACCCTTTTGGGGACAAGGATATTGCACCGAAGCCGCTCAAATTTTACTTCGCTACGGCTTTACCTCCCTGAAGTTACATCGCATCCATGCAAGCCATTTTGTTAAAAACCCAGCGTCGGGACGGGTTATGCAGAAAATTGGTATGACCTATGAGGGATGTCTGCGCCAGCACGTTTGGAAGTGGGGTCAGTTTGAAGATGTCGAACAGTACGGTATTCTTAGTAGCGAGTGGCAGTCGAGGCGCTTTGGACAAAAATGATTGGTTATTAAGTAGGTGGGCGTAATTAAAAGAACAATATCTCCAGCTAAAACCCTTACCTGGCAAGGAATACGGTTTTCGAGGTTATGCGTTTATTTTTGCCCACCTACTTAGAACCAAGTAGGGTGTGTTAGCGCAGCGTAACACACCATTACACTTAGCGCGAATGTAGGGGAAGACAATCTGTGCAACATTATATTAAATTGGCATCTTATTGCTTGCGCCGCGATCGCATCATTCTTTCTTTTAATTGAGCATTTCTACCTGCAATTTTAGGATCGCCTTGATACCAAGGGGGAATATCATCGTAGTCGGGAACGCCATCATCAATTAAGTAACGAGCATTGGGATTTTCTGGATATCCTTGTGCGACTCCACCAGCACAAATTTCAATGAATAATGAATAATGAATAATGAATAGTTACCTCTCCTTACGGAAAACTCGTGGCAATCATAGGAAATCTCAAAACCCGCGTTCTTTTCTTCTTAAACGAAGAGTTCTTATACTCAATTAAATTATTAATTGACAAAGAGTTTTCTTCCATTTTTCTGAATTTATAAGATAAAACTTAACTTTCCTAACGATTAAACACTAAATCGTCCAATTCCGAATAATCGGGCAAACTGGTATCAATTGCCTTGCCATTGCGAAGAACGACGCGATCGCGCTGATGTCGCGCCAGCAATTCGCTAAAGTATCTTGCTTTAAATAATACTAAATCGGCGGGCAATCCCACTTTAAATCTACCCACATTTGACAATCCCATCAAATCGGCTGGCGTTCTTGTCACAGAAGCGATCCAGTCTTCGTGAGGACGGTCGAGATGAGCAATTTTTACCGCTTGCTCGAACACTTCCAAAACATCGTGGTCGCCATATCCAAAGAAAGGATCGCGACAATTATCGCTGGCAAAGCTAACGGGTATTCCATATTTCTTCAACTCGTGGACTAAGGTTACTCCTCGCCAACGGGGAGTTCTTTGAGGTTTTCGGTCTTGGAGGTAAAGATTGCATAGAGGCAAACTAACGATGCCAATATTAGCTTGTTTGACGAGATTTAGCGTTTCCTCAACTAATTTTGGCGGTTGGACGGCTAAACTGCAACAATGACCGCAAACGATTTCACCTGAAAATTGATGTTCAATAGCTGTTTCGGCAACTTTCTTTAAACAAATCGAGTCGGGATTATCATTTTCATCGACGTGGAAATCGAGATTTAATTGGCGCTCTCGGACTAAGCTAAAAATAGCGTCGAGTTGAGCGTCTAATTGGGGATTTACGTAAGCAACTCCCCCTAAAACTCCCCCTATTTCAGCAACTTTGTCGGCAAGCTTAATTCCTTCTGGCGTTAAAAAGTAATCCAAACTGACCAAAGAAACAGCTTGAAAAATAATTTTATTTGTCCACTCCTGTTGTAAACGTTTAAATACGTCAAAACTAATCTCTGCTTGCTCGCCAAAGGAATCAATATGGGTGCGAATTGCCTTGGTTCCGTGGGCGTAAGCGCATTTTAAATCGAACTCCATACGACGATAAACATCTTCCGCGCTCCAATACTGTTGTGCATCCTTTTGGCAAGCCGCGATCGCGCTTTCAAACCGACCGTCGGGATTGGACGATCGCTCCCAAATTTGCCCTTTATCGAGGTGAGTATGGACATCGACAAAACAGGGTAAAATAATTCCTTTTTTAAGGTCAACTGAAGGTATTTCGGGGGAAGTTCCGGCGGGAACTATTCGAGCAATCTTTCCTTCAGAAATTTCCAAATCCACTAAACAGAATCCGTCCGCTGTTTGAGCCTCAAAAGTGCTACCTTCAATTAAACAAACTGGAAGATGGGCATTTTTCAGCCAGAAGCGATCGCATAACGGAATCATCTCCATCGTCTTTCTTTTGGTTCCATTAACCAATAGGTTGTCATTTCGCCCTTCCCTTTGACCTGAATCGTTCCTCGCTTTTCAAACCAATATTGATGTTGTAACCTTTTGTAGGTTTCCGGCGAAACTTGAATCCTCCCCGGTTCGCCAGAAGCCTCCATGCGAGAAGCCAGATTTACCGCATCTCCCCAGAGATCGTAGCTAAACTTCTGGATGCCGATGACTCCGGCAACAACCGAACCCGTATTGATGCCGATGCGCATTTGTAAAGACTCGCGATGGGTTCGACTGTAATGCTCGATCGCGCGCTGCATTTCCAAAGCCATATCCGCGATCGCTTCGGCATGATTTGCCTTCGCCGTTGGCACTCCTCCTACTACCATATACGCATCGCCAATGGTTTTGATTTTCTCCAAATCGTACTTTCCTGCAAGTTCGTCGAAGGCGGAAAAAATTTCATTAAGCCTGTCTACTAAAGCAATGGGTTCGAGGTGAGCGGCTAGAGGCGTAAACCCGACGAGATCGGCAAATAAAATAGTCACCTCATTAAAATATTCTGCTAAGGTGCGCTTTCCTTCCTTCAGTTGACCTGCAATTTTCTCGGGCAGAATATTCCGCAAGAGACGCTCGGATTGGTTTTGAGCCAGACGCAGGGCAAATTCAGTTTTGCGTCGCTCGTCCACTTCCTTTTTAAGGCTTTCTTCCGCTTTCTTGCGATCGCTAATATCGGCGACCATCGCATAAAATCCCTTTACCTGCGCCTCTTCGTCAACATCGGGAACCAGTGCCGCATCGATATAGCGCGTTCCGCCGTCGCGATACGGCACCTTTGCCTCGTAGCGCACCGCTTCTCCCCGCAAAGCGCGAACGACGTGCGATCGCACTACTTGATAAGCCTCTTCGCCAATAACGCTACGGAGGGTTTTTCCGCGAATGGCTTCTTGGGGACAGCCAAACCAGGTTTCGTAGGTCTTGTTCGCTAACTGATAGTATTGTTGGGCATCGACGTAGGAAACGCAAGCCGGTAGAGCATCAATAATCAAGCGGAGTCGCCGTTCGCTTTTTGTCAGCGCGGCTTCTGCTTGTTTGCGTTCGCTCGCTTCCATTGCCAGCGCTGTCATATACCCCAAATAACTGGCAAAGTTTTGTTCTTCGATTTCCCATTTTCGCTCGGTTTCCCCTTGTTCGACGCTGAGGATGCCGACGCGATCGCCTTGGAGATAAATGGGAACGCTGAGTACCGCCGCCACTGACAACGGCTCTGTGTAAGTCGCATTCACCTCTGTGGCTTGGGAATTGCCGCCAACATCGCACGTTGCGATGGCGCTGTCTGCGGCGAGGGTTTGGGCGTAATGGCGATCGTCTGAAATGGCAACTTTTTGACCTTGAACGTGGGTACAAGTTGCTTTTTCGTATCGATTTACACAGTAAAGCGCCGACTTATTCTGGTTGTGCAGCCACACGCCGCACCGTTCGACTCCCAAGGTATTGCAAGCGACTTCGGTAATCCTTTCTAAGGCAGCGCCTAAGTTGCCTGCGTAGAGGTTGCGATCGGTGGCTAAGGTTAATAACCCCCCTTGTTGCCGTTGCAAAGAAGCTTCGCGCCGTTGTAACGTGGCGTTGGCTGTCGCTAACTCGGCAGTGCGTTCCTTCACTCGGGCTTCCAGTTCGTCGTAGGCGCGTTGCAAAGCCGACTCTGCACTTTGGCGTTGCAGTTCTACCGACGCTCGAGTGGCAAACACCTGAACTAAATCTCGAGCGAGGTCTTCTCGTTCGAGGGTGCGATCGCTGTTCATACACAAAATGCCCAAAACTTGTCCCTGTCCGTCTAACAGCGGCACTCCCAAGTAGCATTGGGCTCCCATTGCGGCTAATCCCGTCGCCTTGGGGAAGCTTTTTTGTACTTCCGTTGGATAGTATTTTAACTGTCGCTCCTCAATGACGGGTTCGCAAGGGGTTCCAGCCAGGTCGTATTCGATATTTTCGGCTAAGCTCTCTCGGGCCCAAAATGCTAGCGTTTTTAAGCGTTTGGGCTCCATGCCAGTCATTTCGGCGAGGAAGACGTGGCGAACGCCTAAAGCTAGGGCTAAATTTTCGACTAAAGCAGAAAAGAAGGCTTCCCCCGTGGTGGAGGCTGTTCCTTCCACAATATTTTTCAAAATTTGTTCGGCTTGCTGGCGTTCGACCATCTCCCGTTGCAGTTTTCGATTGGCAGCATCTAACTGTTCTGGGCTTTTTAGGGATAAAAATTTCGGCAGTAGGGTCCACAGTTGAACGGCTGTATAACAGGATACCAAGGCTGTGGCGGCTTGTTCGACCCCTGTCAGCCAGTAGGTGGGATGCCATAAGGTCCAAATTTCCAGCAGGTGGCCTAGGCCGCAGAGGATAATGAACGCGCCAAAGAGGATGAAGACGTTGAGAAAGGGTACGTCTCGTCGCTGGCTGGCGAAGTAGAGGAGCATTGCCGGAATGGAGAAGTAGGAGAGGGCAATTGTTAAGTCGCTGACCAGGTGCAATCCGACAAGGGGGGTTTGCCAGAGGTAACAGTGACCGTGGGGAATATACGGGCTGGACGAGAAGAGTGTTTTAAGTATTTCCACGGCACTCAATAGATAAGTATAGATAAAAATAAGGGGACTTTATTTGAATTAAAGTCCGCTATTCGATTAGTAATCCCTTCGCTTCGTTCTTATATTGTACCAAAAAAGCTTTTACGATGCGGTGTCATTTGTACGGAAAACCTTTATTACGCTCAGTTGGAACACTTACTTACGATTAATCACTTAGGAGTCTGGAGGCTTAGATTTAATATTTTTCCCAATTCCTCCGAGATGAGACGCACTCCTAACAAAATTAGCGTTTGGTCATTTCATATTAACGCTTTGGTTAAAAGTTTTCACCATCCCAAAGAAATACGTAAAATCATTGAAAATGTCGGGGCAAAGAGAGAATATGTACGGAGAGTAGATTCCGTATTTCTCAGGAGGCACTATCTTTCTTCAGTTGTTCCCTCTCCCAAAGCCGTCTCTTCTAGATGTGCTGCGTCGTCGTCCCGATCGCTTTCACCGAAAATACTGGGTCTAAAGCCTCGCCATGACTCCGGTGCAGACGTTCGGCGATCGCGAGAGTCGAGCCGTCGAATGGGGGATTTGAACCGTAGGGTAGGGCATACGCACCCAATTTAAAAGTTGGGTGAAAAGTTTGGGAGTAGCCCATCTCCGGTATCTCCGGCGTGCAGCCAACCCTTGAAAACGGTATGAGGAGGCGGGAAGTATCAAGGGGTAGGATTGGGATATTGAGCGTGGATGTCGTCGATCGCGGCCAAAACTTCCTTATCCAACGTTACTTTGAGACTGTCTAAATTTTCCCGAAGTTGGTCGAGGGTGGTGGCACCGATAATGGTACTGGCGACGAACCAACGCGATCGCGCGAAGGCTAAGGCCATTTGCGCCGGACTCAAACCGTAGCGATGGGCCACTTCCACATATCCTTTCACCGCTTCTGGCATATTCCTCTTATCGTAGCGCCGACCGAAGCCCTGGAAGAGCGCGAGGCGAGAATTTTGGGGAATTCCGTCGATATATTTTCCGGTTAAAAGGCCAAATCCCAGGGGACTGTAAGCTAATAGTCCAACATTGTTGAACCGACAAGTCTCTGAGAGGTGAATTTCAAACACGCGATTGGTTAAATTGTAAGCATTTTGAATGGAAACCACTTTTGGCAAGTTCAGTTTTTCGGCGAGGTGGCAGAATTCGCTGACTCCCCAAGGTGTTTCGTTACTCAACCCCAAGTAGCGAATTTTCCCAGCTTTGACAAGATCGCCAAAAGCTTCTAACTGTTGGGCAATGGGAACAGTGTCTCGTTCCTTGGCGGGATCGTAAGGCGCAGCGCCAAAGAGGGGAACGTAGCGATCGGGCCAATGAATCTGATATAAGTCGATGTAGTCGGTTTTGAGGCGCTTAAGGCTGGTATCGATGGCCTGTTCGATATTCGCGCGATCGATGCGGTGCGTTTCCCCGCGAATCCAGTTGAGTCGGGGAGAAGGACCGATAATTTTGCTAGCAACAATCAATTTATCGCGCGGTTGTTTGAGCAACCACTCGCCAATATATTCCTCCGTCCTCCCCTGGGTTTCGGCTTCGCCGGGGACGGGATACATTTCGGCGGTGTCGATGAAGTTGACTCCGTTGGCAATGGCATAGTCAAGTTGTTCGGCTGCGTCTTCTCGGGTGTTTTTCTGTCCGTAGGTCATAGTTCCCAGACAAATTTCCGAGACGCGGAGATCGCTATCGCCGAGTTGGTTATATTTCATTGGCTTCGAGGTCGTGCAGAAGAGTTCTTTTGGGATTTTAGCGAGAATTGGGCATTCGAGCTAACTAAGGCAGAATTGAACGATTTTTGAGGGCTTGTGCATTTGACTTTCGATGTGTCAAATTAACTTCTAGTGTTGTGTCAGAATTAAGTGGGGGTACGGCATTGGTTGGGTTTGGTTAGAGAGAGCAACAATGCTGCTAGCGCCGTACCCCTGTCAACCCTCGGACGATAAGTAATGGTTTGGACGGCAGGCACGTCACTGTATGGCGACAGATATAGGATTCAATACGAGTTGGGACGGGGACGATTTGGGACAACCTATTTGGCGAGCGATCGCAACAGTCAACCTGTGGTTATCAAAACTTTAAGCGATCGCGCCCATCCCGATCGCGATCGCCTGCAACAGTTGTTCGTGCAAGGGGCGTTTAAGTTGGCAAAATGCCAGCATCCCCACATCGTTAAGGCATGGGAACCGTTTCAGGAGGGGGGAATTTGGTGCATTCCAATGGAATATATCGATGGTTTCTCTCTCGCCCGTCGCGCCCGAGCGATTTTACCGGAAGAGAAGGCGCTGCAATACATTCGGCAAATTGGCGAGGCACTGATTGAGGTACATCGAAATGGCTTGTTGCACCGCGATATTCGACCGGGCAATATTCTGTTGCGGGGGGGCGAAGCGGATGCCGTGTTGATTGATTTCGATCTGGCGATGGACTTTGACCATGAGTTGACTGTAACGCGCACGGCAGAACTGATGAAGGGGTTTGCAGCCCTTGAATTGTATTCGCGATCGGCACAACGGGGGCCGTTTACGGATATTTACAGTCTGGGAGCGACGTTGTATGCGCTATTGACCGGGGAAACACCTGTGAGTGCGGACGAACGCAAGATTTCCGGGACTCCGTTGGTTCCGCCCCAGGAGTATAACTCTAATATTAGCGATCGCGTTAACCGCGCGATTCTCTGGGCGATGAAACTGGAAGCCGAAGATCGTCCCCAGTCGGTGGAGGAGTGGTTATCGGAATTGGGGTTGCGAGAAGAAGTGCCTTCGACACCTGTAAATTTCACACAACCGCGTCGGTTTAATTGGAGTTTATTTTGGACGGCAGTGGGCGCGATCGGGACTTTGTTGGCAGGTTTGGCTGTTATCCCGCCATTAATTGAAATGTGGCGTAACGATTCAACTCCAACGCCGGTTATCTCCTGAGACGAAACCGTAAGGGGAAAGCTTATGTAGCTTATGTAGGGTGGGTTAGGTGCGGTCAAGATTTTGAGAAAAAACTATAACTGTTTTATCCGCAGCGTAACCCACCGCCCTAGATTTCGCGATTTAATTGGTCATTATTTATGATTAATTTATTGATAGAATGGTGCGTTACGCTGCGCTAACAGCACCCTACTTCGCTACTTCGCTGCGCCTTGCGGCGATCGCGTCCGACCCAACTATTCCCCGTAATTTCCCCCGGAAACCAACGGAAAACATCATCTATTCCCGCATTGTTGTGTCACAATTAAGTGTAGAAATCCAGTCCCACAGTACATGGTTTGGCAAGACGGGCAAACGCTACAGAACGGGAAATATCGCATTGTTGGGGAACCTCTGGGATGGGGAGCTTTCGCAATCACCCACAAAGCGCTGCACGTCCCCCTAAACGAGGAAGTTGTTATTAAAACTCCTGACAAATACCTGAAAACTGACCCGAAATACAGCAAATATATCGAGCGCTTCATTCAAGAGGGGCAGAAATTGGCGAAACTCTCTCGTAACGCCCATCCCAATATTGTGCGGGTACGGGATTCGTTTCAAGAAGGGGAAGTTCATGGTTTAGTGATGGATTTTGTGCCAGGGGAAAATTTGTTTCAGGTCGTGAAGCGTAGGGGTAGGCTATCAGAAGCAGAAGCAATAAGCTATTTTCAGCAAATTGGGGATGCTTTAGCAACGATGCACGAAGCAGGATTGGTTCATCGCGACGCTCATCCCGGTAACATTATTTTGCGGGGCGATGGCAGAGCGATTTTAATTGACTTTGGCATAGCTCAAGAAGTGATTCCCGCTACACTGAGTTCTACTGGAGAGGCGGGGAACAAAGGGTTTGCGCCCTACGAACAGTTGTTTCGTGGCAGTCGAAAACCTAATGCAGATGTTTACTGTCTGGCTGCGACGCTTTACTATACTGTAACGGGTCAGTGTCCTACACGTTCCCTGGAACGCAAGCTTCATGATGTTCCATTGATTCCCCCTCAGCAGCTCGTTTCCAGCATTAGTCAAGGCTTAAATAAGGCAATTCTGATGGGGATGGAGTTGGAGGCAGAGGATCGACCTCAGTCGATGCGGCAGTGGTTGAAAGAATTAATACTAAAAAAACAACCTCAACCTACACCACGGTTAGTAAGAGAGTTGAAGGTAGAGGTTCGCGAAACGCTACACCGAGAAAAATCCAAGGAGGGCAAAACCAAGATTATCCCTTGGGGTTGGCTAGTAGGAATGCTATCTTTCTACGGCATCCAGGGTTTTGTTTTGGCTGGAGCTGGGGCTGGGATTGTGGCTGGGGCTTGGGCTGTAGCTTGGGCTGAGGCTTGTACTGAGGCTTGGGATGTAGTTTGGGTTGTAGCTGGGATTGTGGCTGGGATTGTGGCTGGGGTTGTAGCTGTGGCTGGGTCTGTGGCTGAGGCTGTGGCTGGGGCTGTGGTTGGGGCTGCGACTGGGATTGTGGTTGGGACTGCGGCTGGGATTGTGGCTGGGGCTGGGTCTGCGCCTGGGATTGTGGTTGGGACTGGGGCTGGGGCTGGGGCTGTGGTTGTGGCTGTAACTGAGGCTGGGGCTGTGGCTGGGGCTGTGGTTGGGGTTGTGGCTTTGGTTGGGGCAGTAGTTGACGTTAAGGAAGAATTACTAAAATCCTTCAATCGATCGCACATCTTCCTAATTTTAGCTAAGTAGGTGGGCATAAATAAACATTACAACCCAGAATCCAAAACTTAAGCTGAAAGCCAGCTACAAAGAGGGTTCCACGATTTTGAATTGAATCGCTATTTTACGAATAATTGCGCCCGCCTACTTAGCACGTCAACTCTAGGTTTGGGGTTAGGGTGGCTGATTTATAAAATCTTAGGTTGGCTGGAAGTTTCGTGGGTGACTTAAAACGAAAAGAATCCCGATCGCGCAATTCAACGCCCAGCTCAAAAACCATCTCCAACAATCGAATGAGATGGTGGGTTACGCTGCGAATAAAGCATTTTTAGTTTTCTCTCAAAGTTACTCCCGCACCTAACCCACCCTACGCGATCGCGCTTGACAAGATATTCTTGGATTCGCTCTTCGTTTTGAAGTTATAACATCTAAGATGGTGGGTTACGCTGCGAATAAAGCATTTTTAGTTTTCTCTCAAAGTTACTCCCGCACCTAACCCACCCTACGCGATCGCGCTTGACAAGATATTCTTGGATTCGCTCTTCGTTTTGA
>JAXHVQ010000007.1:0-15354 GCA_034189065.1 Cyanobacteriota bacterium | reverse complement strand
AGTTATAACATCTAAGATGGTGGGTTACGCTGCGAATGAAACATTTTTAGTTTTCCCTCAAAGTTCCGCACCTAAACCACCCTACAAATAATCTACCGAAAATTTACGGGCGATCGCGTTTTTGAGTTCAGAGTGCGTGAGTTTTATAAGCAACGGTGCGTTACGCTGCGCTAACAGCACCCTACTTCTACTGCGGCAGAGGCGATCGCGATTGAACTGTGGGGATATTCAATTTGTAGTCCCTACGTTCATACGGACGAACCGGACAGTTGTCCGACTCAACCGTTCCCTCTAACGAACGAATACGACCTATCTAAACGCCGAAACCCTTAGCCTGTCGGTGAATTTTTAATTTTTAATTTTTAATTTTTAATTCCCTCTTCTTCTACCGCTTCAATGAGCGATCGCACGGTTTCTGTCCCCTCGGAAGCCTCGAACCCTAACGGAAATTTCCCCCGCGCGAGCATTCTTAACCCCAATGGCGCTAAACTTAACATCCCCTTGACATCGCGCAAATAATTTGCTACCACCATCAAGCCAAATTTACGCTCGTCGATCCACCCTCCCTGTTTCACCAACTCCACTAAAACCTTTCTGTGTCGAATCGAACGACTATCGTCCTGGGTTTTCTGCTGTAATATCTCTTGTTTAATCTCGCCGATGCGATCCATTGGCGCGACATCCATCGGACACACGGCGTTGCACCAATAGCAGCGAGTGCAGCCCCAAACCCCTTGCGTCCCTTGGTTGTACTCCTCCAAGCGGGCTTCGGTTTGTCCGTCGCGTCCATCGGCGACGAGGCGTTGCGCTTTAGCCAAGGCGTGGGGGCCGACAAAATCGGGGTTCACTTCCCGAGCATTGCACTCAGAGTAACACGCGCCGCAGAGGATACAATTGCCGCTTTGTTCGAGGCGCTGCCGTTCTTCGGGGGTTTGTAGGAGTTCTCGTTGGGGAAGCGATCGCCCGCGCGTGCTGACATAAGGATCCACCGCTTCTAAATTGTCCCAAAAACTCTTCATCTCCACCACCAAATCTTTGATGACGGGCATATTTCCCATAGGCGCGATCGCGATTTCGGGCATTTGGGAACTCGAAGGGTTGCTAAAGCGGGCTACCTCGCTGCCAATATTTTCCTTACAAGCTAAAGCCGAACGTCCGTTAATTTTCATCGCGCAACTGCCACAAATTGTGTTGCGACAATTTTTCCGAAAAGCCAGACTTCCATCTAACTCCCACTTAATACGATTCAAACAGTCGAGAACTGTATTTCCCGGTTCCACCTCTAATTCATAGGTTTGAACTCGGCAAGGGCCTGTTGGCTGCCCTCGCGTCACCTTAAATCGGACTTCCATCTTAACTTCCTCCAATTTTACCCCCAAGGGAGGCGCATTTTTACGGCGCTCCTTACCCATCTTCGCTCTTAATTCTAGTCTAAAACACTGAAAACGGCCGGTCTGGAGCGCCATCGCATTTTAAAGGCAGGCTAACTCTTTGTCAAAAAAAGCGTATTTTCGCCCCCTCGAATCGGCCGCGATCGCAATTTTTTGATATTTTTTAAAGATTGAAGGATCTTTTTTGTCAATTGAGAGAGATTTAACGATATATTTTTTATAGAGCCCAATGCTACCGAACAGCAAATCTTGTGATAGAGTAAGCAGATGTAAAAACAAAGGTCGGCTCCGATTGGTAGTAGAAATTGTCTGAAGTCGAAGCAGGAAAATTTCTGCAACGCCAGCACTCGACCGCCAAGGACCGCCCAAAATCATCGAGACCTGTCCTATGGGCTGACAAGACCAGAAACCGAAGAACATTTGATACAGACATGAGTGATATTCCAACCAGTCCCTTAACCGGAAAAGCCTTACTTCAAAAGGTAAAAGAGCTGGGGCATCTTCCCCGAAGGGAAACCGCCAAACGCTGCGGTTATTATACAGTGACAAAAGACGACCAAACCCGGGTCAATTTGACGGCATTTTACGATGCAGTGCTAGGAGCCAAAGGGGTTCCGCTCGATCCTGAAGGGACGAAAGATGGTCGCGGTCGAGAACCGACTTACCGCGTCAGCGTACATAAAAATGGTCAAATTGTAATTGGTTCGACCTATACTCAGGCTATGGGCCTGGAACCGGGAGATGAGTTTGAAATTAAGCTGGGCTACAAGCACATTCACCTCAAACAACTCGACGACGAAAAAGACGAGGAGTTAGAGGAAGAAGCGGTGACAGCTTAGGGGAAAAGTAAGGGAGATGTGCGCGATCGCTTCGGGGAGTCGGGGTAACTCGAGAGTTCCCAACTCCCGCGATCGCAACTCTCGTTGTCGGGGGTCGAAGTCGCCTTTTTTAAGGATACTTCTGCCACCGATGCCTTAAAAATTAATCCTTGCGATCGCAATGGACGACCTATTTAATATTGATTTGGGAGCCTTAGCATATCGGGCAGCAATGACGGCAACCTGGGTTAAAGTTACAGTCTTTTTTGCAACTTGGCTGATTCTTTGGCTGCCAGTGGCTATTCCTCTGGCGGGGGTTTTAAAGTGGAACCCCACTCAACCGCCAACGGGAGAGCAAAAAGTGCCAATATTAGCCTCCTTATATGCGATCGCGCCGGTAATTATGGCTTTAGCAGTTTGGGTTGAAGGAACAGCTTGGTCCGATTACGGCTTAACATTCCAACCCCAAACTTTCACCTCCCTGGGACTCGGACTGGCGCTCGGCGTATTCAGCCTGAGTTTAGTCTTTTCTTTAGAATCCCTCTGCGGATGGATTGAGTGGCATTTCAAAAATTTTAAACGTCTTTGGTCCCTTTGGCTACCAATTTTAGGGTTGGGATTGTGGATTAGTTGGACAGAAGAATTAATTTTCCGAGGATTCGTGCTAAGCGAATTAGCCAGCGACAATTCTTTAGTGGGGGCCGCGATCGCGTCCAGCCTAATTTTTGCCCTCTCCCATTTACTTTGGGAGCGAAAACAAGGCCTTCCCCAACTTCCCGGATTAACCTTAATGGGACTCGTATTAGTCGTTGCGCGATGGGTAGATGGCGGCAGCATCGGACTCGCTTGGGGACTTCACGCCGCTTGGATTTTCGCCTTAACCTGCCTCGATAGCGCCCAACTCATCTCTTACCCCAAGGAAAACGCCGCTTGGATTGTCGGCATGGGAGGAAAACCTTTAGTGGGTATCGCCGCACTTCTTTACCTCCTTGCCACGGGAGTTGGTTTGCTCGGCTTTGGGAGTCAGTTACTCGGGTGATATAAAATCCGGTTGAATGACTCAAGTTAAGGCTGATGGGGGGATGGGGGGATGGGGGGATGGGGAGAAACCGGAAATGTTTTTTATGATGGGCGAGAGGGAAAGATAGCGATCGCGAACCGTATCCAAAACCGCTTGGGTTTCGATTTCAACAAAAGAAGGTTTGCGCTCGGCTCGTTCCAAAAGTAACTGTTGAATCCATTGGCGGTATTGCTCTACAGCCATTGACAAATCGCCTCTTGTGTCTCATCGTAGGTGAGTAAGCGGACTCGAGTTCGTTCGATAACCGATCGCACGAAACGGCGTTGGAAAAACGAATTATAAGTCGTATCGGGAACGGCTAAGTAAAGCTTTCGTTGGGGATCGACTTCTTCGAGAACAAATTGATAATTCAGAAATTGTCCGAGGGCGGTATGAAAATCCGAAACAGCAGATCGTCATAAAACTTTTCACTTCTACCGCAATTTGTTCGCCCGATCGTTCGGCTGCTAACATTTCTGCTGCTAAATCGATTTCAAAATCTACTCCCCCTACACTTAATTCATAGGGATCGGCAGTAATTGTCCACCCATCTTTTTCCAGTGCCGTTCTCACTGCGTCGTGGAAACGATCTTTTACCATTGTCCTTCGGGCTTTTTAGAATTGGGCGAATTCCGACTTTCCATTATCGATCGCAGCTATCCATTATATCGCCAATCGCTCAACGACGACGGTACTCATCTCCACAGTCGCCAATCGCTCGGTATAAATCGCGCGATCGCGAAAAAACCCCTTCCAATTGCGCGCAATCTCCCTCGTCAAGTTTAAACTCAAAAATCCGCCCATTCTCCTCAATATGTTCGGCAACTCCCAACCTCGCGCCAATAATAACCCCCGCCACCGCAGGTTGTTGGAGAACGTAGCGCGCCGCAACATTTGCCAAACTAACCTCGTATTTACGCGCAACTTCTGTTAAAACCGCCAGCAACTCTTGAAATAACTCCCATCCCCCCCAAGCATCAACCATATTCTTATACTTGCCCAAACTCGCCGTCGATAAATCCCACCGCTTCGGTTCGGACTTATTGGCATACTTCTCGCTCAATAATCCCCCCGCCAGCGTCCCGTAAGCCAACAATTGAATATTGTTTTCCTGACAAAACGGAACCATATTCACCAGAGGACGGCGATCGATAAGAGAAAACTGGACTTGATTGGAAACAATGGGAATTCCCGCATCGATAATAATTTTCAGATGTTCCGTATCAAAATTCGTCAGCGCTAAATGGGCAATTTTTCCCTCCTTTTGTAGTTCGGTAAGATATCCCAGCGCATCCAAATATCCCGAATCGCCATACTCCCACCAATGGAACTGTAACAAGTCGAGACAATCGGTATCCATCCGTTTGAGAGAGCGATCGATATTTTTTTCAACAACCTGTTTCGTCATACGACTGGGTCTGGGAACCCATTTCGTCAAAGCTTGAAGATTAGAAAGAGCCTCTTGTCCTCGCGTGTCGGCAAGTTGGCGGCGAAATTCGCCAATAAAGTCCTCTGCGGGGCCATAATGGTCGGCTAAGTCCCACGTCGTGAAGCCTGCATCCCAATAGTCAAACATACTGGGAATAGCGCGTTTGGGGTCAATGCGTCCGTGCGCGCCGGAAACTTGCCACATCCCGTTGAGAATGGGACAAATTTTGAAGTCGGGGGTTAAATTTTGGTATTGATTATTGGTCATTCGTTCTGAGTTCTTGGTTCTTAGCCATTCGTCATTATACTAATGGGAGAATATCATGTCCGCTCGCAATAAGATAGCAATGCACAATCGCTTTGATCGCCGCGATCGCGAACGCTCGACAGGCTTGACAATTACATTCTAAACTTAATTTATTATCGGTACTCGATGAATAAGAATGATCAATGACGAACCTCACGAATCCCATCGTCCTCAACTTAGATACCGTCCAATTGACAGACGAACAATTTTTCCAACTTTGCCTCAACAATCACGAGTTACAATTTGAACGCAATGCCAACGGAGATTTAACAATTATGCCGCCGACTGGGGGAGAAACAAGCTATAGTAATGCTGGCTTAACCGCTCAACTGTGGGTTTGGAATGAATCGAGTCAATTGGGAAAGGTTTTTGATTCATCGGGAGGATTTAAACTTCCCAACGGTGCCGATCGCTCTCCCGATGTTGCTTGGATCCCCAACGAACGCTGGGACGCACTCGTAGCAGAACAGCGAGCGAAATTCCTTCCCCTATGTCCCGACTTCGCGATCGAATTGCGTTCAAAGAGCGATACCCTTGCCGCGTTGCGACGAAAGATGGAAGAATATCGAGACAATGGGACTCGTTTGGGTTGGTTGCTCGATCGCGTTTCTCGCAGCGTCGAAATTTATCGTCCCGGACAAGCAGTAGAACGATTAGAAAACCCCGCAACCCTTTCAGGAGAAGACGTTCTGCCCGGTTTTATTTTAAATCTCCCATCCATTTGGTAGATTCGGTTCGGTATTTCTTGGAAGGTTGCCAAAGGTCTAAATCCCTACGAACCATCGAAACACAGACTCAGCAGAAGCGATATGAATCCCATCGTCCTTAACTTGGAAACTGTTCGGCTAACAGACGAACAATTTTTTCAACTTTGTCTCAACAATCGCGAGTTACAATTTGAACGCAATGCCAACGGAGATTTAACGATTATGCCGCCGACTGGGGGAGAAACAGGTAACAGTAATGCTGGATTAACCGCTCAACTGTGGGTTTGGAATGAATCGAGTCAATTGGGAAAGGTATTCGACTCTTCAACCGGATTTAAACTTCCCAATGGTGCCGATCGCTCTCCCGATGTTGCTTGGATCCCCAACGAACGGTGGGACGTACTCGCAGCAGAACAGCGAACCCGATTTCTTCCCCTGTGTCCCGACTTCGCGATCGAATTGCGTTCAAAGAGCGATACCCTTGCCGCGTTGCGACGAAAGATGGAAGAATATCAAGACAATGGGACTCGTTTGGGTTGGTTGCTCGATCGCGTTTCTCGCAGCGTCGAAATTTATCGTCCCGGACAAGCAGCAGAACGATTAGAAAACCCCACAACCCTTTCAGGAGAAGACGTTCTGCCCGGTTTTATTTTAAATCTCCCATCCATTTGGTAGATTCGGTAAAGAGATTGGTAAGGGAGCATCTCCGCCCTATATCAATGTTCTATCGCCCTTACCCTAAACCCCTCTCCCCAATCTAGGAGAGGAACTTTGCACATTTAACAGACAATAAATGACACAATAGTAGGATTACCCTAATCGCGTCAGTTGAGTGGAATGTACGTCTATCGTACCCCTGCCTTTGAGGAGGAGCTGCGATCGCGTAGCAGTTTGTCAGAGCATTTTGATGGACTGTGCGCGGAACTCGAGACGATGACGCTCGAGGAGGTTTCTTCGCGTTTCGAGCGCCTTCATCCTTACCTCAAGCGCAAGGAAGGCAATTTGCGCTTAATTGCGTGCGTTATGCGCGTAGGCGACGATCGCGTCCTCTGTTGGCTAAAAATTTATCGACGCGGAGATAGCGCTTACGAAGAATTCCTGCGCGATCGCAAGCTAAATGGCGTTCGACCCGAATTATTGCGACAATGGCTCAAAGAACAAAAAAGTGCCAATTCGCGCTCCCTTCAGCCATCTCCCCCACCCCTAGATAAGGCGTTGCTGGAGTGGTTGAAGCGTCCCAATTGGCAGGTTGACCGGCGCGGCAGTATCGTGTATGAAAGTCAAAAGTGGGTCCAACGATTTGCCACAGATGAAATTCAATGCCATTGGAAAACCTACTCGGAGGCGATCGCAACCTTAGCCGATAAATCGGAATCCTTGGGGGAAACCACAAACCAGCCGGGAATTCGCCTCTATCGCCAAGACAATTGTTACATCCTCTACAGTAAAATAACCACCGCCGATACTCCCCCGCGCAACGTCCTTTTCCTCCTCGCACCCTTCTCCTCTCTTCCTTCCCCGACAGAAATTGCAGAAATTCTCTCTTGGTTGGGAACCGAAGACGCAATCGTTGAAAAAATTCCCGATGCCATTCGCCTCGACGAATTGACGGCAGTGGTTCATCGCGCCTACCCCAGCGATTTGCTCGCCTACGAAGAGGGTTGGCTTTTGCTCGAAAATGAGGAAAATTCCAATCTCGCCCTTTCAGCCGAAGAAGAGGCGATTCTCCACGCCGTTTCAACCAGCCAACCCTCGCTCCCTCTTTTTCTCAACGGGCAGGCAGGGAGTGGTAAGTCTACCATGCTCTTTCACCTGTTCGCCGACTATTGCCACCGTCATTTAGGCGATCGCCAAGAGCGCGAGCGCGATTTTTGGACGACACCGCATCCTCTATTTTTAGCTTACAACGACCGCTTGCTCGACGTTGCGAAAAAGCGAGTTGCCGCGCTGTTAGCCTCTCACCATCGCTTCCTCGAAGAACGCGGCGAGTCGGAAGATTTACCCGATCTTTCGCCGTTTTTTCAAACCTTTCGCACCTTTTTGTTGAATTTGCTTCCCGCCGACGAGCGCGATCGCTTCCTCGAAACCAATTATGTTTCCTTCCATCGCTTCCGCCAATTGTTCGCCCGAAAACAGCAGCGCAACTATTCTCCCGAACGCTGCTGGCAAGTAATTCGTACTTTCATTAAAGGCTATTACCTTGACGAACGCAATTCCTACTTTGCCCTCGAAGATTATGAGGAAATCCCCAAGAAAGAACGAACTGTTTCTCAAGAAGAGTTTCAAGAAATTTACAACTCTGTTTGGCAATGGTACCGTAAATATACGGAAAGAAAAGAACTCTGGGACGACCAGGATTTAATTCGAGAAATTTTGAAGCGCAAATATTATCGTCCCCATTACACCGCTATTTTTTGCGATGAGGCGCAAGATTTTACTCGGTTAGAACTGCAGTTAATTATACGCTTGTCTGTATTTTCTAATACCGACCTTGAAAAACATTATGTTGAATGTTTGCCCTTTGCCTTTGCGGGGGATCCGATGCAAACCTTAAATCCGACGGGATTTCGGTGGGAAAGTCTCAAGGCGGCTTTTTACAACGAAGCGATCGGAACCCTTTCTCCGACGGGCAAGTTAAATATAAAGATGAATTATACCGAACTCCAATACAATTATCGTTCGCTCCCGTCAATTGTTGGCGTGAATAATTTAATTCAGTTATGGCGCAGCGCCCTTTTTGAAATTTCCGATCTCCAGCCCCAAATGTCTCGGAAACCGGGGGATTTTGAACCCCAAAAGGTGATTGTAGATGACATTGCGCGGGAAAAACTGGTTGAGTCTTTACAAAATACCATTTTAATCGTTCCTTGCGACGAAGGCGGAGAACTAGACTACGTGCGCGAAGATGAGATTCTTTGTCACTTACTCTCTCCTGAAGATAAGTCCAATTCTCCCTGGAATATTTTAAGCGCGATCGCGGCAAAGGGGTTAGAATTCAAACAAGTAATCCTTTATAAATTCGGCGAAGCTTGCCCGCCCGAATTGTGGAGAGATAACGAATATCCTTCTGAAAAAAGTAGATACTTTCTCAACAAACTTTACGTCGCGGCGAGTCGAGCGACAGAACGCTTATTTGTTGTGGATACAACACAGGGAGAAGGCAATTTATGGCGGCGGGCGAGTCGCCTTGAAGAAATTCGCTCATTTTTAAGCAAAATTTCTTCAGTTCGCCAAAGAGAGAGGTGGGAAAAGAACCTTCAACTCATTCAAATTTATGCACAACCCGATTGTTTGAAAAACGACGACGTAAGCCTGAATGCAAAAGTATTTGAAACTCAAGGTATTGATGCCAAAGACCCAGAATTGATGCGGCGCGCTAAGGGAGCGTACAAGCAATTAAAAGATGAAGCCAAAGTGGGATTTTGCGAAGCGCAGGCGCTCAAATTTGAAGGACATTGGTTAGAAGCAGGACAGCAATTTCTCGCCCAAGGCGATCGCGAGCAGGCGTGGAATTGTTTTTGGGAGGGAATGTGCTGGCAAGAATTAATTCGCCTCCACCAAGGACTGACGGAAAAACAAGATGATTCGGTTGCTATCTTCCCCTTCCAACTCGCGATCGCGTCTTTTTTAGCCCGAGAAAAAAACGTCGCCGTCTTACAAAGTTTCAGCCAGTTTTTAGACGCAGAAATCGAAAACGGAACCTTAACCAACTATCGCTCTTCTCATCAATGGAAAGCCGCAATTGAAACCTATGGCGAAAGCATTGAAACCTTAATTCATCCCCAGCGCAACGCCTCAACAACCGAAACCCCATCCCTGGAAACACCCGCACCAGACATTTCCCCTCGCCAATGGCAAACTTGGGGAATGATTCTGTGGCGTTTACACCAAGCCAAATATCCGAAAATGGCAGAACGGGCAGGAGCTTGCTTTTATCGCGCGCAAAACCACGAGCGCGCTGTAGAATGTTGGGAAGCCATTGGAGTTCGGCCCAAAATCGAGTACAATTTAGCCAAAGCCGAGATTTTAGGCATTCCCGCTGGCTTGGACTATCTCCTCGAAGCGCAAAGCTACGACCTTATTTTGGCGCTGTGGAAGCAAGCCAACCAACCCCAACATCCCCAGTGGTTGAACGCAGTTGCCCCCGCCCTAGAAGCCCAACAGGAGCCTCTCAAAGCCTTAAAGATATATAGTCGGTTAAATCAGTTGCCCGAAACCAAAGCGTGTTTCGCGCGCGCCTGCAAAACCCAAGAAGCCGTCGAAGCGCTAAAATTATTCTGGCACTATACCCTACAGCACCACTATTGGGACGAAGCGATCGCCACCCTCAAAACGCACCTTTCCTTGCTATCGAGTCCCGAAGCCGAAAAAGTCGGATTAAAATATTACTTCATCTACGCCCTCTCGCGCTCCTCCTTAACGCCGGGAACCTTAGATAGCAATCGCCGCAAGCATCTCGAAGAGTTTATCAAAGAACGCATCCTACCAACACCTTGGACCCAATATCTGTTCCCCCTCCACGTGGGAATTGCCCTCGAAAAAATCGGTTCTTTGGTGGAAACGCTGGAATTTTACGAAAATTATATCAACTCTTCGGTTCAATCGCTGCGAACTGCGGCGCGCGATCGCTGGTTAGCCACCAAACTGCGCCAAGCTAACTACTCTCGCGCTTCCCAACAACCGGCTAAAGTCAAACGCATTGAAAAGGAAATTCAAAGTAGAGCCCGACAGTGGGAAATTCCCCTCGATACCCTCTCCCTCGCACCTCCCAACGCCCCCTCACAGCATCCCCACTTCCAAAACCCCCCCCAAGCTTCCCAGCAGCCTAACCCCCAGCGCGCGCATCAAATTCGCGGACTGCCCGAGGGAACGCCGAGAATGACTATCGGATCGCAAATTGTCAAATTTCGATTGCGCCATCTGATTGTGAAGGTGATGTTTGCGACTCAACAGGTTCTCATTACCGACGTTCTGAGCGCGCAACGCTTGCGGATCGATGTGCAGTTACAGCAGGTGAGTTGGGGGACGTTTACCGTTGAGAGTCGGGGAGGGAATCCCCTGATTTTTAGCGATCCCCAGGGTGGATATCGCGGTGTTATAGAAGGCGATCGCGATTTTCCCCATTTGAAACTCCAGGTGCAGGGAATAGAACAGGCGATCGCTATTGAATTTTAAGTTGACAAATTACCTAAAATGTGCATAACAAAACCCCGATCGCATAAATCGGGGCTTTGGACAAAACACGCGCGATCGCGCTACTCTTTAAGCAACAGGTAGTACAAATCCCCCGTCCCGCCAACGATACCAGCGCGCGCGCCCGCCACCGGTCCCGTTCCCAAAAACAAATCGACGCGCCCGGGCGTTTTAATCGCGCCCCCCGTATCCTGATCGAGCACAAAGCGACTCACAAGGGGTCTATCCATCCCCCCTGCCGCATTGGGGTAGGGGATGCGGGTACGAACCAAAGCCAGAGCCCCGGGCGGCATCAGGGACTTGTCAGTGGCGATAGAGCGATCGGGGGAAACCGGTACGCCGATACTCCCCGTTGCTGGCGCGCCGTAGGTTTCCTGCATGAAAACAAAGCGATTATTGCGCGGAATAAAAACATCCAAATCTTCAGGCACGCGCTTGAAATAATCGATCATCACCGGCAGCGTGAGTCCGTCGAGGGGAAGTCTCCCTTCCTTTGCCATTTCTCGGCCGACGCTGGTGTAAGGATAATCGGTGTTCCCATTGTAGCCCACCGTCATTTCGCTGCCGTCAGTTAAAGAGAGGCGCGCCGAACCTTGAATTTGCACTAAAAACGCTTCAAAGCGATCGCGCAACCAAACGACTTCGTTGCCGGCGAGCAAACTACCGTACCCCGTCCCATCGATTCCTTCGAGTTGAGCGCGACTGGGGTGGGGTTTTTGCCATGCGTCCCAATCGATTGGTCTGCGGTAAAGGGGATAGCGATACTCCGATGTCGGAACGCGACTGGCTGAGTAGACGGGTTCGTAGTAGGCGGTAAAGAAAACCGTTCCATCTTCCCGTCCCACCGACTGATAGAAGGCAAACTCGCGCTTGACAGCCGCCTGCAATTGTGATGCGCTGCGGGAGTTAGCGACCAGTTGGCGAAACCGCACCAAAGAACGACGAACGCGATCGCGCGTAATTCCCGCAACGGGATAATCCCGATACGCATTCGCCGCCGTTGGCGTATTCAAATAGCGCAAACTATGGTCGATCGATTGCAGCAGCACTTGCTTATCTCCCGGCTGTCCCGAGTATCCCCGAAACAACTGCTCGTCTAGGGCGAGGGACGTTTCCTGGGGGGATACTCGACGCAGGGGAACTTGCGCTGGTGCTGGCGCAGGAGAGGGTTGTTGGGCATTTAACTCGCCGGTTGGCAGTCCTAAAACAACTCCCAACGAAAGTGCGAATAATGCAATTGTTTTTTTCATACTGACTCGAAGGAACGAAACTTCAACTAAAAGCGTTCTACGCTTCCCGCAAAGACGGGTTCGACGCGAATCGCTGCAACAGCGCTCGGTCGGATCACCATATACTCGCCTTGGAGGTTTTTAATGGGGACGCTGATGAAATTAGTGTCGTCAGCTTTGGGCATTAGTTCCCCGCTATACCACTTTTGGAAATCTTGAATGGTTGGAAAACGGACTTCTTCTCGATGACCGCTCGAAAGCATAATGAAAACGGCGTATTCGTCAGGCGTTCTGGGCATATAAAATCTCCTCTATCCCGGGGAAACATTGGGGTCGTTTGCGCTTTCAAGGAACGCAATACCCCTATCGCCAGTACGTTACTGCAAAGTGGGACTCTAAGACAACAGTTTAAATCGCGAAAGCAAAGTTTCGATGACTTCGGGCAGGGTTTTCTGCAACTCGTCGGCTGTTGTGAATGATAGCTGTTGGTGACCGACCAGGTCAAAGGGGAGTTGTCCGGCGAGGCGTTCTTCGCGCACGAGCAAAATTTGAGCCGAGCGTTTATTCTCTAAGGCGTATCCCAGTTCGACGCAAACGTTGGGACTGAGGAGGAGTTTGTCTTCTTGGGCGCGTGCGATCGCGGTGCCGTCGGCGATGAAGAGCAGACTTTTACGGATTTTGCGCAATTGGCTGCTGCTGAGGCGCAGAGGGGCGTTTTTGGGGCGCTGGGCCAGTTCCAGGGTCAGGGGAAGACGCGATCGCGCGTTCAATTTTTGGACTGCGATTTCAAGGACTTCTCCAATGGTTTCGCTTGCTTGTGGGAATTCGGTTTGCTGGCTGAAATAAATCGCGGGGTCGCCAAAGGCGCTAACGTCTTGTTTGGTAAAGTAAATTTCGTGGGAAACCAGGTCGATGTTGGAAATGGCATAGCCGCCGCTCCCTTCGATATAAAATTCGATGGTTTCTCCTTCTAAGTATCGCCCGAACCAACTGGAAGTTTCTACAACGGCGCGATCGTCTAAAAAGTCGGCTCGCAAACCGGCTTTGAGCAAGCTGTTTTTACTTAACCGCAAGTCGTGCGGCCGTTCGACAATCTGGCTAATGGGTTCGTATTGTTCCAGATACCAGGCTTTGAGCGCAATAATCGCCATAATTCCACTTTTTGGGAAGAGCGCGGTTGCCCGAAGCTCTACTCTTAAAGGCCTCTGGTGGAATTTTAGCAGTACGCACCGATATCTTCACCGCATTCGTCGGCGAGATAGCACAGAGCGCGGAAGCGCAGCATCACTAACTCCTCGTAAAGGGGGTTGAGTTTGCACAACGGGGGAATATGAAATAAGGCGCGCCCAAAGAGTTTAATATCGCGCTCGAACGGGCATTGGGCGGGGATGAGATAGCATAGGTGATGCGCGAGCTGAGCGTCTGCGACTTCAATATTATTTAACCATTGGCGAAGGGGATGCAATAGGTCAAACTTCTTTTTTTGGGGCGTTTTTTGGACTGAATTTGTGGGTTGAGCTTCAGTTTTCGGGGAAGTTGCCCAATTCCAACTGCTAAAAATAATCGGTTTGGCGGCGGTTCCAGTCATGTTAGTCATCGCTTCTTTCGCGTTTTTTGGAGAATTCGTCGGATTCGATTTTTCTCTACAATCCGTTAACAGGGTTTTCCGGATTGGGACTTTGCTTGTGCTTGTAACCTATCAACGGGTCTGGTTTCATCGATTCGGTCAGTTGTTTTTTTTCGGTGAAACTTCGTAGACTCGTTTTTGAGCGATCGAGCTGTAAGCTGACCTTTCTTTCATATCTTATCTTGTTTCCCAATTTAAAAGTGTAGTGTGATTAACATCAACCCTCGGGCGCGATTTTAGTCTTCTAATGGCTGTAACTATTGCTAGAAGAGCATTTCAAGGCTTATACAACATTACTATTGTTTTAATAAATTCAATAAAACAACATTGTTATTGTTTTAAAAGATTGGATGAATTTTTAGTAAAGATTGGGTAAATCAATGAATTGTTGCCGTGAGTAGACTTCTCGCCTATCTGTAGCAAACATTTAGGGATTTGATATCAGTTACGCAATCCGAGGAGACCTGGGAGTGTCAAGGGTCTCATGTCCAATCGCGCTGCCCTTGTCTGACACTTCTTGACTGGGAGATCGACCGATAACCAATTTAGATGCGTCTTAGCGTACAAAGACGTTTTTTTGTAGACGGGGATGGAGGCGATCGCGATCGGTCTTCGCTCCCCGCAAGTGACGCAAGTGAGATATAGCGTTGACCAATGCAATATAAACAGTAGAAGAATATTTCATACTTTTAATAACTCCTCAAAGCCTCTTCTATTCTTCCATTCTTAATTCTTCCACCTGTGATTTTACAACTCAAATGAAAACGCGATATAACCGAAAGGTTTTGCCTATTGAGGTTGAGGCTGAAATTCCTCAAACGGAAGTTCGCTCGCGCAATCTCCAATAATTTGACCCAAGATTTGCTGCGACTTTTCAGAACCCACACCGCCTTGGGACCACTGTAAAGAAACTTCGAGGAACTCTTCAAAGGGATAGTTTTGTTGCGCCTCTTCGATAGCACAAGTACAAAAGGCTTGAGACGTTCCCTCGTCTTGCATACAACCATCGACAAATGCCTGAACGATTTCGGGAGGATAAGCGTAGGTTGAAAGTCCTTCAAACTCGATTTGGATCGTTGCCGAAATTCCAGTTCGTTCCTCCTCAGACGGACCCAAGCGCATTGTCGAAACCGCTTCGAGGATGGCTGTATCAAACGCTTCGTTGCCAGTGCTTTCGGCAAGTTCTAGGTTGATGGGTTGACCTTGAGGATTGACATCAAAGCGAACTTCTACGCTGGCATTGCGCTGGCTCGAGCCGTTGGTGGGAGACTGCTGTGCTCGCAGAGGCACATTCATTCCTCCGAAGGCGAGCGTGAGGGCGAGGATAGCGCTCCATCGAGAATGACGAGAGAATTTCACGATTTTTGAGTCTGTTCTATGGGGAAAAATCAAGACTTTATGGGGTAGAGCATAGAAATAGAAGTATTTCGCTTGCCTTGTCAACCGATTGGTTTGACTGACCCCCTGCAACTGTTGGAACGCCCGGGGCGATCGCTTTCAGCCATCATTTTACCGCAAATCCTGAGTTTAAAGCCTCCCCCCTTTATACCAATTCCCCAAATTTCGACTACAGATGCTGCTTTCGGAGATGGGG
>JAXHVQ010000069.1:0-30371 GCA_034189065.1 Cyanobacteriota bacterium | reverse complement strand
AGGCGCAGGGGAATAGTAAGATTCCCGACCAACCTACGAAGACGAAGCGATCGCGCTTGAGCCAGTCGTCGAGAACGTCAAACCATCCTCGTGCTGGCGCGCGTCCGACTGCAATTGTCATAAATCAAATCCTCTTGCTGAACGCATGAATTGGCAAGATTGCTATAATCAGCCCCGACTGCATGAATCGCAGTCTGTGTAAAGGGGTTGATAATGTTTCTTAACATCGAGAGTTGAGGGAAAAAACCCTTTCCGCCTTTTGGGGGAAGCGGGTTTGACCTCTCAACTTACTTTAGATCAATCTTACCGAAAATGTAACAATTTGACACATGATTCCTCAGAATTTGTCATTTGTCATTTGTCTTTGGTCATTTGGATTGCCTAATGTACGGTGTTTTATGGGGGCACGGCGCTTTGACATGGCGTTTGACACGGGGGCACGGCGCTTTGGTAAGGTTATCTTTCTAACCTGAATCCCCCTGATGCCGTGCCCCTACTTCAATCTTGCTAAATTTCGTCCAATTTATAACCCAGAACTCATAACCCAGAACTCTGAACTCATTAACGGCGCTCCCAGTGTCAAAATGAGGATTGACCTCAATACAATATCTGTAAATAAGTCGAATGTCAGCACAGGCAGAAACAAAAAACAAACAGGTTCTTCGACAGGAAGTTCTGGGTTCTCGTCGGTTCAGCAACTACTTTTGGGCGGCAATCTCAGCCATTGGCGGCGTGGGATTTCTTTTAGCCGGACTGTCGAGCTATCTCCACCGAAATCTCCTGCTGGTGAGCGATACGTCCCAACTCGTCTTTATTCCCCAAGGAGTCGCGCTATTATTTTACGGAATTATCGGTTCCGCGATCGCGCTCTACCAACTCCTCCTCGCCTTCTGGGATGTGGGCGGCGGCTACAACGAATTCAACAAGGAAACCGGCAAAGCAACCATCTTTCGCTGGGGGTATCCCGGCAAAAATCGCCGGATTGAATTTATTTGTCCCCTGGAGGACGTACAATCGGTTAGAGCCGAAATTCGAGAAGGACTGAGCCCGAAACGCAAACTCTACCTGCGCGCCAAAAAGCGAAGAGATATCCCCCTAACCCGCGTGGGAACGCCCCTTCCGCTCTCAGAATTGGAAAACCAAGGCGCAGAACTTGCCCGTTTTTTAAGCGTTCCCCTCGAAGGATTTTAACAACGGACGCGGTTCGTAGTAGGGACTTTAGTCCCCAAAGTTCGTAGTAGGGACTTTAGTCCCCACCGGTTGCAAGATGCGATAAAATATGGCGCGCGCTAAATTGGGGGAGCGGAAGACAGCCTTCTTCAGCCCCACCCCGAAAAACTAAAGATAAAATTGGAGCATTTTGAGGCAACCTATCTCACACAGCAACGACAATAATGAAATTTAACATTCGATCCTGGTTAAAATTGACCCCGATACTGGTTATCGCTAGCGCAATGCTCTTAATCGGATGCGCGTCAACAGCAACGGAGTCTTCATCTTCAGTCGAACCGACAGAACAATCTTCAATTACCGCTCAGGCGAGCAATCAAAATATGAGTGAATTACCCAAATTAGAAGGCAAAGCAACGGTTGTCATGACTGTCAACGGTTCGCCCATCACCATTGAGGTGGACGGGACGAAAGCCCCCATTACCGCCGGGAATTTTGTCGAACTCGTCGAGCGCGGTTTCTACAACGGACTGAAATTCCACCGCGTTGTCAAAGAAGCAGGACAACCGCCCTTTGTCGCCCAAGGAGGCGATCCCCAGGGCAATGGAACGGGCGGATTTGTCGATCCCGACACCCAACGCTCGCGCTACATTCCCCTCGAAATTACCCCAGAAGGTGCCGAAGAACCGGTTTATGGCAAGACGCTTCCTCAAGCAGGTATCTCTCAACCCCCCGCGTTGCAACATACGCGCGGTGCCGTGGCAATGGCTCGCTCGAATATGCCCGACTCGGCTTCTTCTCAGTTCTATTTTGCCCTTTCGGATTTGTCGTTCCTCGACGGAAACTATGCCGTGTTTGGCTATGTTACCGACGGGATGGATGCGGTTGATAGTATTTCCCAAGGGGATACTATTGAATCGGCTGAGGTGACTTCGGGTTTGGAAAATCTGAAAAAGCCTTAAAGAAATGTAAAGGGAGTCGGCGCGATCGCGCGAATTTAGCGCGTAAAATTTAGGCCAACACCAACAAAAAACCTTTTGCAAAAGTTCCATTGAAGGAAAAAGAGGTTGTTGTTACGGGAATCGGTTTGCTGACTGCTTTGGGCGCGCTGTCAGAAAGTTGGCAGCACCTCCTAGCAAAGGAATCGGGAATTCGTCTCCAACAGCCGTTTCCCCAACTCCCAGCGCGCCCTTTGGCTCTCGTTGGCAACCAACCTAGCTCTTTTCTGTCCCTCCTCCAGCGCACCGTTGCCGCCACTTTACGAGATGCCAACCTCGAACCGCCGTTGAGCGACTGCGGCGTGGTTATCGGCTCGAGCCGCAGTTCTCAAGGAGCTTGGGAGTCTTTTCTGCGACAGTCCGATGGAAAGTTGAGCAATTGGTTGGCGACGTTGCCCGGAAGCGGCGCGATCGCGGCCGCCCGCCAAATTGAGTCAACCGGACCGGTTCTCGCGCCGATGGCTGCCTGTGCCAGCGGAATTTGGGCGATCGCGCGCGCTTTTGAGCTGATTCAAATGGGGACGTGCGATCGCGTCCTCGCCGGAGCCGTTGAAGCGCCCATAACGCCCCTAACTCTTGCTGGATTCCAAAAAATGGGCGCATTGGCGGAAACAGGCTGCTATCCCTTTGATAGGGGGCGCGAAGGACTTGTTTTAGGGGAGGGTACAGCCTTGTTTATCTTGGAATCCGCCGACTCCGCCCGCCGCCGTCAGGCTAAGATTTACGGACGCATTCTCGGCTTTGGTCTCACCGCAGACGGCTACCATGTCAGCGCCCCGAGTGTGGCAGGACGCAGCGCCCAAATCGCTGTCAAGCAATGCTTAGAACGCAGCAAACTTAATGTCAGCGACATCGACTATATTCACGCTCACGGTACGAGTACGTCCCGGGGCGATGGCAACGAAGCCCAACTCATCGAATATTTGTTTCCTCAAAGCGTTGCTATCAGCTCGACGAAAGGGGCAACCGGACATACACTAGGAGCATCGGGCGCGATTGACATGGCGTTTAGTTTAATGGCGTTGAAAGAACAAATTTTACCCCCTTGTATTGGGTTGCGCGATCGCGAATTTGAGCTGGACTTTGTGATGCGATCGCGTCGCGCTAATATTGAAAATTCCCTTTGTTTTAGTTTTGGCTTCGGCGGGCAAAATGCCGTTTTAGCTTTAGGCCGCGATCGCAAGGATGTCCGTAGGTCAGCAGGGCTACAGACTAGAACTACTCGATAATTCGTCAGAACCGCTTAAATTTCTGATTCCCGGTACAAATATTTTATGAAACGTCTTTCCTTTGGGATCCGATACCGTCGGGTTCCCAAATTCCCGAGCGAGTCAGACAGGTTGATATGCGGGAAGCTAATATGAAATATCAAGATTAGAACTATACATCTAATGTATAAAAGTCTTGCACTACGTACTATTTATTGATTTACGCTTCGTGTGAAATAGAAGCCAAAACCTCTAGTCATCATTGCTTAGCTATTGTTGTTGCCCCATGCCCGAAGGAGTAACTATTTAGGCACAAACGCTTCATGAAACGTCCCTGCGCTCTTCATATCTTTACGTAATTTTTAATTCCATGTAATCAAGTCGTTTAGTTAAAGAACAATGCAAGAAATCCCATTACTTTTCCAGCTCGTCCATCAATGGTATCGAGAAGGCAAACTCGATCCGGCTCTTTTCCCTGAAGACGCTTTGCCTCCTCTAACCAGCCCTACTTTTAATGTTGGCACGCCTCAGTCCAGCAGATTCCCTCCTGTGACTCCTGTGACTCCTGTGACTCCTGGGCCTCCCCCTACTTCTCCTCCCTCGACTATCGTCCCTTTGCGGCCAACTGCAGGATTTCCGTGGAGAGTTGTGGGTGGAACGCTTTTTGGAGGATTTTTGTGGTGGGCGGTCGATGCTGCCTTCAACGCCAAGCCCGTAGGTATTGCTGAAATCAATATTATTACAGGAAACCCGTATACCAGTTCGCAAGAGCGGGAGTTGGTATCGAAGTGGGTATCGGATCTGAGCGATGCCCAAAAGGAACATTTACGCCAACTCTATGTAAGGGAATATGGAAATTCTTTAGAAGGTGCAGAGGCACAATCGCCCTATCCCCAGGAAAATATTAATAGTCCTGTTGGGAGGCTTCCGAGTCCGCCTCCTCCTACACCAACCCAAGGGAATGTCACCCCTACTAATCCGGCAAACACTCAGACCTCTAATCCAATCATTGAGGCGATTGAGGCAGAGATTCGCGAGATTGAAGCAAGGATTCGCGAGATTGAAGCAAGGATTCGCGAGATTGGGATTCAAATTGAATACATTCAAGAAAGAGAGCGGCTCGAACAAGAATTTCAAGAAAAAACGAAAGCTAGGTACGCTTTACTATCGCAACGCCGTTTAGAAGAAGCTAACTTAACGAGCGAAGAAAGACAAGAAGTTACAAGAACAGTCGCAGGGAAGTATGAAAGGATAACAGAGGGTGAAGAGAAAATCAACTTGGACGATCCGCAACCTCAAAATCGGCGATTGTGGGATCAGATTTTACACCAAGTTTTATTAGATCGTGCAAGTAGACCTGCGCTAAGTTTCCTCAATATTCCCAATAATCCCCCTCTAGAAACCCCGTCCCTTCAAAACAATACGGTTCCTCAGAGCAATGCTGCTTTTCCCAGTTTCCAACAAAGTTCCCAAGAGCTAACAAACGAGCAAATACTCGCGCAAGCAGTAGCGGAGTATGAACGCACAACAGGAAGAACAATTGACCCAGCCAATCTGCAACCCGAAGATGAATTGCAGTTGTGGGATAGTATTGTACGCAGAATCTCGGCATCTCGTTATTATAGCTCGGGAACGCAGCCCTCGCAAGGCACTTCTTTTCTCAATCCTCCAGAATCGAGAACTCTTCCTGTAGGTCCCTCCCCAGACCCAGAAACTCCATCTAAGGTTCCCCTCCCACACCCAGAACCTCCACCCCAGGATCCTCCTTTGGGTCCCTTCCCACCCCCAGAACTTCCACCCGGAAATCTTCCCCTAGATCCCTCTACGGATCCAGAACCTCTGACCGTAGGAGATGATGTTACCTCCCCAGAAGACACTCCACCCGACAGTCCGTCCATAGGAGATGATGTTACCTCCCCAGACCCAGACACTCCACCCGACAGTCTGTCCATAGGAGATGGAGATAATGTTCCCTCCACAGACCCGGACGAGAGTGACGATAACGACGATGGCGACGAAGATGACAATGATTCCGAAACAACAGAAACGCCTGCAATAACAGCCGAAGCCGCTTCCCCAGCCGGAGAGGGAACCGGCGACTCGGGAAACGAATCCTCAGATAGCTCGGGAAATGCTGGCAGTTCCGAAGCGAACGAGCCAGAAACATCTAACCGAGTCCCTCACCGTCAAGCGACTGAAAGGCGCGCTCAAGCACTCATTGAAAAGAACCCGCTGACAGAAGAAGATCTTAATACGTTAGCCAACTCTCCAGGGGAATTCGCTCAAAGGTACAATCTCACCATCGAAAAAATTGTGACGGGAGGGTCGCTTAATATCGCTACACTGCTGGCATCCCTCGGCATATCCGTCGATGAGAACCAACAGCTCGATCGCCTCATTGAGATTGCTGATGCCAGGTTAGCATCCGGCGAAGCCAAAGATCCAGACGAATCCGGACGCATTTTGGATCGCTTTGATGGAGAACAAGGACGACCGTCCGATGTCCAACTCTGGCAAGCTCTGGCTTTGCTCGATAGGCTAGAAGCCGAACTGAGAGCGCTCAACGGGATATCTATCAATGTCAGTACCTACATAAATCGCGTTAGAGATCTTAAGAGGGAAGGAACAAGGCTAGGGCCAGCCGAAACAACTGCCCGGACAAATCGAGAATTAGTGGCTTTAGGTAGTCTATTAAGCACTTAAACAAAATAGATTACTCCCGACACCCGCCCAGAACTCCCACTGTGCCTCAGTCCTCAAGAGACGCTATGTGTAATTGATTTTGGCTAGGTACTTAGGTATTGTACAAGACCAAAGACAGTGGATACGCGAACTGCTTCAAGAAATAGATCGCCTCATTGTGGGAAAAGTACAAGAGCGGTTCGGTCTGAATGCAACGTCCCAGGAAGTTTGGAAAGAACTGAACCAAGGCTCCTTCGTTCCGTATGTCGAAGTCTTAAGTGAGTTGGGGATTACAACCTCCAGCCAGATTGAGACGTATGTCAAGAACAATGCGAGCGATTTTCAAGGAAAAAGCATCGCTTCGGCGCGCCATTCGCTCAAAAAACAGTACCGTCCGGCGTTGATGGATAAGTTGAACCGGCCGGCAGCAACTCAGTTACAAACGAAATATCCCAATGAGGACTGGGCAAATAATCGCGAGCGTGCTTATCGCTCGGCTCAGTTTCAAGAATTTTTCCGCTTGACCCAGAAGTTGGGACCCGCCGACTCCGGCAACATTGCTGAGGATTGGGCAGAAGAATTTACGGGGGACAAAGGAGCGCGCCACGTCCTGATTTCTCCCGAAGAAATGAAGTCAGAATGGGGCATTGAGTTGGCAGCGAAACGGTTCGCCGACTTTATTGTTGGCAATCAAATCATCGAGCAAAAATATATTAAGGGCAAGCTGGAGAATAACCCGCACGATGCCGAGCAGTATCGAGATTATGAAAAAATTCTCCGGCGCATTCAAGACAGCAAGAAACCTGTAACGATTACCGAGTCGGATGGGACGAAGCACGAAATTGAAGAGATTAAATATCGGTTCCTCAATCCAATCGGCGTTCTCAAAAACGCCGATTGGATGGAAGAGCAACTAGGAAACTACAACAACTTCGTTGCCGAGATTTTCAATTTCAGAGGTGAAATCAAAAAAATTCGCCAGCGGGATACGGAAGATCGAGAGCTGTTACAAGACCCAGCCAAACTCGAAGAGTGGCTCGAGCTTCCCCCTCCTGACGACAGTAGTTTTTGGATGCCGGATTGGTTGTCCGACGAAAATTTCCGCCTCGCGAGTGCGCCTCCAGCACCGGGCGACTTCTTTGGCAAGAATGCGCTCTCGCCGCGATTCGATTCGATTCCTCAAGGATTTCCCTCACTTTCGCCCGCTATTGGAGAACTCGAACCTCTCGTTGTTGGCGCTCCGCTTGGCTTGCCGTCGCCGTTAGGACATCACTCTCCTCTGGGCACGGGCTCTTCTTCTCTGCTGACGACTGCTGAGATGACCAAAGGGCTAGGAACCCCGATGGCTTCTTTACCAACTTCTGAAAGCCAGGAGGCTGCGCTCGCTCTCGATAAAATCGTCTCTCCCTCACAAAACGGTTGGACGGCGATACCCGCTGCTACAGAAGAACTCGAATCTGTCGTTGCTGACGCTCCACTGGACTTGTTACCGCCGCTGGGACACCATTCCTCTCTGGGCAAAAACTCTTCTATGCTGACGGTTTTTGGGATGACCCAAGAGCTGGGAAACCCGACGACTTCTCCACCAAATTCCGGCAACCAGAAAACTGCACCTGCTGCTGAAAGCGCCGCCTATCCCTTACCGACTATTGAAACGGCAACACCCGCGCAAGAACCAACCGACCTATCGACCGCTACTGGAAGGCTAGAGTCTGCTGGTGCTGACTGGCTGTCGCCATTAGGACATCGCTCTCCGTTAGGCGCGAACTCTTCTCTACTCAAGACTTTTGGGATGACCAAAGAGCTGGGAAACCCGACGACTTCTCCACCCAATTCCGGCAACCAAGGGACTGCACCTGCTGCTGAAAGCGCTGCCTATCCATTACCAAATATTAAAACGGCAACACCCGCCCAACAAGAGCCAACCAACGCATCGACCGCCGTGCCGCCTTCGGTTAAGCCCTTTCCATCTTCATGGAATTCCCTTCGCGATTTCTGGCAACAGTCCTCCGAAAATGTAGCCGCTCAATCGCCGTGGGCTTCAATTCTCGACTCCTTGCAACCGTCTTCTGAGGGAGTAGCAGCTAAACCCAATTTATCATCGAGCGCGAATAACGACAAACAAACGAGCTTCCCAACTCCTGACGATAGCAACAGCACGCTTTCTAAAAAGACCGAAAAAGAAAATTCGATTGACACTCCAGATGAAGAAACCGAACTCGACCCCCAACAATTGGAGATGCTAGCCCAACTTGTTTACCTGCGAGTGCGAGCGTTAATCGAACTGGAACAAGAGCGTTGCCATAACATCACGCCGAGCGCGCCATCGTGGTTAGACATCAGTAGCCCGTCAACTTCTGGGAAAGCAAAAATCGAACTTGACATCGGAACCCCTTTGCTATCTCGCGAACTGGATGCACTCGCACGCGAGGTGTATCGAGAGTTGCAATGGCGTTTGAAAACCGAAACAGAGCGGGAGGGGTATCGTTATTAAAATATGGGCAGTTGAAACCCGTGGAGAGAATCAAATGGAAACAATGGATTTAAATGTTGCTCTTGCTGCCCCCGACCCTATTGCCCTAACGCGGGCAGTAGCGGCACTGCCTCGGTTCGAGTTGGGGGTACCGACTCGAGTCTCGATGGATATGAGAACTCAAGAAGCCACAACCGATTGGTTAGAGCGCTGGGTTCCCCACTGTGAAGACCGAGTGGTAGTTTGGTGGGGGAAAACAGTGAGTACGAAGGATTTTATCACCATGCACAAATACGGGGTCGTCAACGACTTCGGCATCGTCAAATTCAAAATCCACGACTTTCCTCGCGACCCCCAGGCGGTTATCGAGCTACTAGCTCCCCTCCCTTGGACTTACGGGACGTTTGTAGATCTTTACCCCATCTGGAGTTGCACCGGCAGTCCCTACAAATACCGCGCTCCCGGCTTTGGCTTGGACTACAATCACGGCTGGGGCTGTTGTTTCCGGGGCGACGAAGGGCATCGTCGCTTAGTTTCCCGTCGCTGGCTGGAGTTCGGTCCCTGGCGCTTGCTGCGCGGTTCCCACGACACCTCCTTAATTCAGTTCCACGATCTCGAAGCCGATGCTGACACTGCCCTCAACCAAGCGCGCGTCGGACATCAGCGCATCGGCAGTACCGCTACCGGAGGCTATATTCAATCCTTCTTTGAAGTTGCCGATGAAACTCGTCGTCTTTCGGGAACCTACCTTCCCGACGAGCGTAAATACCGACTGACCATCGCCGGTCGAGAGATTCCCCAAGAAGAAATGCTCGATATGTGTCTGGTGCGCCACTATCAAGGGTTAGGCCCGCAGTACCCGGTGGAGAAGATTTCCTACTTATTCATCGACGAGAAGGTGGCGCGTACCTATTTGCACGAACTGTGGTTAAGAGAGATTGAGTGTTGGTCTTTTAAGTTGAAGAGCGGGGAACATTACCGTTTGGACACAGATTACCATCCGGTTCCCGAACCTCCAGAGTGGGTGAGGCAGGTTGAGGAGCAAGAGAGCGAAGCTTCAAACTCCCAACGATAGTAATAGCAAGCTCTCTGAAAAAACCGAAAAAGAAAACCCGACTGACACCCCAGACGAAAAAGCCGAACTCGACCCCAAACAATTCGAGATGCTAGCCCAACTTGTTTATCTGCGAGTGCGAGAGTATATCGAACTGGAACAAGAGAACTACCATAACATCACCCCAAGCGCGCCACCGTGGTTAGACATCAGCAGTTACGTGACTGTTGGGAAAATGGAAATTGAGTTGGACGCGGAAATTTTTGGGAAATGTCGCCAACTCGAGACCCTCGCACGCGAGGTGTATCGCGAGCTGCAATGGCGTTTGAAAACAGAAACAGAGTCACAGGGGTATCGTTATTAAAATACCAACAGTTGCGACTGAAGGAGAGAACGAAATGAAAAAAATGAATTTACGGGTTGCCCTAGCCGCCCCCGACCCCATTGCCCTAACGCGGGCTGTGGCAGCCCTGCCTCGGTTCGAGTTGGGGGTACCGACTCGAGTCTCTATGGACCAAAGAACCCAAGAAGCCACAGCCGACTGGCTGGAGCGCTGGGTTCCTCGCTGTGAAAGCCTGGTGATGGTTAGTTGGGGAAAAACCGTGAGTACAAAGGACTTTATCGCCATGCACAAATACGGAGTCGTCAACGACTTCGGCATCGTCAAATTCAAAATTCACGACTTTCCTCGCGACCCCCAAGCGGTTCTCGAGCTGCTCGCTCCCCTCCCTTGGACTTATGGGACGTTTCTGCATCTTTACCCCATCTGGAGTTGCACCGGCAGTCCCTACAAATACCGCGCTCCCGGCTTTGGCCTGGACTACAATCACGGCTGGGGCTGTTGTTTCCGGGGCGACGAAGGGCATCAGAGTTTAGTTTCCCGTCGCTGGCTGGAGTTCGGTCCTTGGCGCTTGCTGCGCGGCTCTCGCGACACTTCCTTAATCCAATTCCACTCCCTTGAAGCCGATGCCGACACCGCCCTCAACCAAGCGCGCGTCGGACATCAGCGCATGGGCAGTACCCCCACTGGCGGCTTTATCAAATCTTTCTTTCATGTGGCTAAAGAGTCTCGTCGTCTTTCGGGAACCCACCTCCCCGACAAGCGCAAGTACCAACTGACCATTACTGGTCGAGAGATTTCCCAGCGAGAAATGCTCGATATGTGTCACGTTCGCTACTACCAAGGTTTGGGGAAAGAGTATCCAGTCGATAAGATTTCCTATTTATTCATCGACGAGAAGGTAGCGCGTACCTATTTGCACGAACTGTGGTTAAGAGAGATTGAGTGTTGGTCGTTTAAGTTGAAAAGCGGGGAACATTACCGTTTGGACGCAGATTACCATCCGGTTCCCGACCCCCCTGAGTGGGTTAAACAGGTGGAGGCGCGGGAAGCTCAACCTTCATCTGTGTAGACCTTCTGGGAAAACTCAAATCGAACTTGACATCGGAACATCTCTGGTCTCTCGCGAACTCGATGCACTCGCGCGCGAGGTGTATCGCGAGCTGCAATGGCGTTTGAAAACCGAAACAGAGCGAGAGGGATATCGTTATTAAAATACCAGCAGTTGAAACCCGTGGAGAAAATCAAATGGAAACAATGAATTTGCGAGTTGCTTTAGCCGCCCCCGACCCCATTGCCCTAACGCGAGCTGTAGCGGCACTGCCTTGGTTCGAGCTGGGGGTACCGACTCGAGTCTCAATGGACCAAAGAACCCAAGAAGCAACAACCGACTGGCTAGAGCAATGGGTTCCTCGCTGTGAAAGCCTGGTGATGGTCAGTTGGGGAGAATCGCTGAGAGCGGAGAACTTTATTGCCATGCACAAATACGGGGTCGTTAACGACTTCGGCATCGTCAAATTTAAAATTCACAATTTTCCTCGCGACCCCCACGCTGTCTTAGAGCTGCTCGCTCCCCTTCCCTGGACTTACGGGACGTTTCTGCATCTTTACCCCATCTGGAGTTGCACCGGCAGTCCCTACAAGTACCGCGCTCCCGGCTTTGGTCTCGGCTATAATCATGGCTGGGGCTGCTGTTTCCGGGGCGACGAAGGGCATCAGAGTTTGGTTTCCCGTCGCTGGCTGGAGTTCGGTCCTTGGCGCTTGCTGCGCGGAGCTCGCGACACTTCCTTAATCCAATTCCACTCCCTCGAAGCCGATGCCGACACCGCCCTCAACCAAGCGCGCGTCGGACATCAGCACATGGGCAGTACCCCCACTGGCGGCTTTATCAAATCTTTCTTTCATGTGGCTAAAGAGTCTCGTCGTCTTTCGGGAACCCACCTCCCCGACAAGCGCAAGTACCAGTTGACCATTGCCGGCCGAGAGATTTCCCAGCGGGAAATGCTCGATATGTGTCACGTTCGCTTCTACCAAGGATTGGGGAAAGAGTATCCGGTCGATAAGATTTCCTACTTATTCATCGACGAGAAGGTGGCGCGTACCTATTTGCACGAACTGTGGTTGAGAGAGATTGAGTGTTGGTCTTTTAAGTTGAAGAGCGGGGAACATTACCGTTTGGACGCAGATTACCATCCAGTTCCCGAACCTCCAGAGTGGGTTAAACGGGTTGAGGAACGCGAAGCTCCACTCCCAGAACATCTCGGCGAAAACCCGCCCGCATCTCCTTCAGTTGCCCCCTCCTCATCTCTGTAGACTTCCCTGATAGCCTCCAACCTTGCTACTACAGGACTTACACAGCGATTCTAATCATGGTGGCAATGGTGCGTTACGCTGCGCTAACACACCCTACTGGACTGTTTCAGCTAATTTGGTGCCTTAGTGGCAATGGTGCGTTACGCTGCGCTAACACACCCTACTGGACTGTTTCAGCTAATTTGGTGCCTTAGCAAAAGGCAATTGTCCTAATTTTAGATAGCACTACGCATCAACGCGATTGACATTCCCAACAGCGGAAAGCTAGAAATAGCAATATTTTCGCTGATGGCTGACGGCTGAGAGCTGATTGCTTACTGCAACTTCAATGAAAAGCTTCCGATATCCGTACCCCGCGAACGTAGCCACTGTCAACTTCTACGAAAACGTGGGGGTTAAAGGTAATTCTAATTTTTCCATTCTCCTCGCATTCGTCGATCGCGAATACCCCAGCTCGCTGCAATCTTTCTATTTTTTCTGCTATTTCGGCTATAAAACTTTGCTCGCAAGAGATTCCCTCCACCCCGACGATGCCTCTCTTACCCAGATGAACAACCGGAGGAAGACCTTTTTCCGCGATATCTTGTTCGCTGACCTTGATGGTCTCCACTAGCGTTTCGGGAGCCGAATAGCCCACTATAAAAGTTAAAAAATCAAGCTCGTTTTTGCTTAGTTGGAGTTTCATAACTCTCTCAGTAAATTGAATTCCTTGCTTCAGTTTATCATTGGCTTTTGTTGGAGCTAAAAACATGGCAAGAGCGAGTAATATATTGTTATTAAAATTAGGGCAGTTCCAATTGTGAGGAAAAATGGAAACGATGAATTTACGGGTCGCTCTGGCTACCCCCGATCCCATTGCCTTAGCTAAAGCAGTGGCAAACCTACCTTGGTTTCCTCGGGCAGTTCCCGATCTAGTTTGGACGAACCACAAGGAACAGGAAGCAACAGCCGACTGGTTCGAGTGCTGGGTTCCTAACTGCGAAAACCGAGTTGTGGTTCGTTGGGGAGAAACCCTGGAAACGGAGAATTTTATCAATATACAAAGGTACGGCCCTGTCAAAGATTTCGGCATCGTCAAGTTCAAAATCCACGACTTTCCTCGCGATCCCCGCGCAGTTCTCGACCTCCTGGCTCCCTTATCTTGGATTTATGGGACATTTCTCTCTCTTTACCCGATCTGGACTGGCGCGGGCAGTCCCTATCAATATCAGGCTCCTGGCTTCGATCTCCACTACCGTCACGGCTGGGGCTGTTGTTTTCAGGGCGAGGGACATCGCCGCTTGGTGTCCCGTCGCTGGCTGGAGTTTGGTCCCTGGCGCTTGTTGCGCGGCGATCGCGATACCTCTTTAATTCAGTTTCACGACCTCGAAGCTGATGCCGACACCGCCCTCCAACAAGCTCGCGTCGGACACCAGCGTATGGGCAGTACCCCCACTGGCGGCTTTATCAAATCTTTCTTTCAGGTGACTAAAAGATTTCTGAGTCTTTCCGTCAAGCACTTCCCCGACGATCGCAAATGCCAGCTTACCATCGCCGGTCGAGAGATTTCCCAGGAAGAATTGCTCGACATATGCTATATTCGCCACTATCAAGGATTTGGCCCAAAGTATCCAGTGGATAAGATTTCTTACTTATTCATCGACGAGAAGGTGGCGCGTACCTATTTGCACGAACTGTGGCTGCGGGAGATTGAATGTTGGTCGTTTAAGTTAAAAAGCGGGGAACATTACCGTTTGGATGCAGATTACCATCCGGTTCCCGAACCCCCCGAGTGGGTCGAACAGGTTGAGAAACGCTTGTAGGGTTATAGCAATCCTAAATAGGTTGCTACATTTTTCGTTTCCAGAAGTGTTTCCACACAAGGGGTTCAGCATTTCACCGTTGTCCGACCAGTCTAGGATTGCTATAGCTCGTAATGACCGAACCCACAGCTTGGATGCAACTTCAATCGTTTTTCCCGTCAAACCGCCAAGAACTCACTGTAAGTGGGCTTTTAGCTCGAGTTAGTTTCAACTGCCTGTGGGAACTCTCATCTTAGATTTCGGCAATCTCAGGCTATTAAACGAGGAAGCCACCGCTTGAGAAGGAACGCCACTTCAATGAAAAGTTGACGGCTCGACCATTGTCATTACGGTCGGCTAAAATTCAAGGACGCACGAGCAAATCGAGCGCGCATCAGCAATAAAAGAGCTTTGTCAAGCTACTTGAGGAAGTGAGGATACAACTTATATATACATGGAACAAACGCAAACCCTCTCAGACAAGCCATTTCCCAGCTTTTCGATCGTTCTGGAAACTGAAAACCTGGTCAACGCCGACCTTGCCGGTCTCTCAAAATCTCTCGCCTCCCTTGCCCAACAAGACATCTCGCCCGCTTTAGCTAACGAAGTTTGGTTGATTGAAAGCGGCGATACGCCCTTAGAACTCCTCGCGCGCCTCTGCCAAGAATATCCTTGGATTAAAGTCCATCAAGCGCCCCTCGACACTGGCTATTACAAAGCGAAAATGTTAGGTGCCGAACTCTCCACCGGCGAAATTGTCGTCTATTTCGACTCCGACTGTATCTACGAACCCCATTGGTTGCGATCGCTATTATCCACCTTTACCAACCCCCATATTCAAGTAGTTGCCGGAGAAACCATGACGCGGGGTATCGGTATTTACGGAACGGCAATGGCAGTGGCCTACATTTTCCCTCCCTTCTCCGGACAAACCACTCTCAGCCAAACCGACCAATACTTCCTCAACAACGTTGCCTTCCGCCGAAACTTCCTCCTCGCCCATCCCATTCCCGTCGAATTGCCTTTGTATCGCGGCAATTGCGCCATCCACGCCCGCGATCTACTCGCAAAAGGTTGCGCGATTTGGAAGCAACCCCACGCTAAGGCAACCCACGCTCCGCCTTCGAGTTTATCGCATTTTTTCTGGCGATTTTTATTAATTGGTCACGATTATTACTGGCAAAATCGCCTCGCTTCGTCTGCTTCGCCTAACTTACCCGATACATCTTCAGCACAATCTAGCAATTCGCCGTCCGGTATGCAGGAGAAAATCAATATTTTTACAGATCGCTTTAAAAAAATACTCGCTGACAATCCCCGCCATCTTTTGTATCTTCCCCTAGCACTTCCTGTCGCCCTGAGTTCTACGCTGCTTGTGGCTGTAGGATATTTCACGACGACAGTTCGACCCAATATTTTGCTCAAAACCTACAGTCGATTGATTGAGGGGAATGAGTCGCGCTGAAACCGCGACAAATAAGGTTTTAGGTTTTAGGTTCTAGGTTTTAGGTTTAAGCATTCTGGCTATACATCAACGTTATCACCCCGTCACCTCGTCACCCCATCTCCCCATCTCCCCATCTCCCCCTCTCCCCATTACCCAAGAAGTCTAATGAGAAATGATTATCGATCGCTTCAGGATTCCCGATCCCCGTTAATGGTTGAGGGCGTTACAATAGGGAAGTTAACATTAATTAACAATGCTTGAATCATGCAGGCAGCCGCAATCACAGAGCCATCCTCCTTTCCCGGAACGTACTGGCAATGGCGGGAACATTCCATCTACTTTGTCAAAGCAGGTCGCAAGCAAGACAGTCGTCCGCCCTTGTTACTCATCCACGGGTTTGGCGCATCGACAGACCACTGGCGCAAAAATATCGCCGACCTCAAAGAAGATTTTGAAGTTTGGGCCATCGATTTGCTGGGGTTTGGGCGTTCTGCGAAAGCGAACGTTGAGTACAGCGGCAATTTATGGCGAGACCAACTTCGCGATTTTATTGCGGAAGTTATCGGTCAACCTGCCGTCATTGCAGGAAATTCCATTGGCGGCTATGCGGCGTTGTGCGTTGCGGCGGACTATCCCGAATGGGTGGCGGGCCTCGTACTGCTTAACAGCGCTGGACCGTTTGCCGAGGCGCAGAAAACTGTAAAAGAAACACCTTTTAGACAATTTGTCAATGGTTTAACGCGCTCGATTTTGCGCCATCCTTGGGCGAGTTTTGTGTTGTTTCAATATACTCGTCAGCGATCGGTCATTCGCAAAACCCTCGAGAAGGTTTATCTCGATCGCGCGGCGGTGAGCGATCGCCTCGTAGAAGAGATTTATCGTCCCTCCTGCGACAAAGGCGCGGCGCAAGTATTTGCTGCGATTTTCAAAAGTCCCCCCGGCGAAACCAACGATGTTTTGCTCGGGCGCTTGCAATGTCCCCTATTAATGCTGTGGGGAGAGGGCGATCCCTGGATAAAGGCGAGGGAACGGGGGGCGAAATTTCGTTCCTACTACCCCACCTTGAGCGAACACTATCTCCAAGCAGGTCACTGCCCTCACGATGAAATTCCAGAACAGGTGAATGCTTTGATACGCCAGTGGGCGACAGCGATCCCCGCATGAGAATCCAATTTCTCTTCCCCCCGGCTCATTGCAAACTTGTTAATATTTTGTTACAAAGAACGAGAACAACAGCTTGACACTTTATGTATAGCGTTATGTTTGGTGGCTTCACGGGTTTCAACGAAGATCGAGGCGGCGATTGGGGAGAAAATCTTCTCAACAGCGTCGCTAGCAATACCCTCCGCCACCTGTTTACCCACAGCGAGACGGTAGACGTAAAGGTGCGCTGCAACCCTTCTAGCAAGTTATTGCAGGGAAGTATTGATAGCTTTCAAATGAAAGGTCGAGGTTTAGTCATTCGCCGCGATTTCCGCACCGAGGAAATGTCCTTTGAAACCGACGCGGTTTCCATTGACTTCGGTTCCGCCCTCAAAGGCAAAATTGCGCTCAAACAGCCAACCCAAGCAATTGCGGTGGTTAAGCTGGCAGAGGCGGATATTAACAAGGCGTTTAAGGCAGAATTAGTACGCAAGCGCCTCGAAAACTTGACCTTACAGGCTTTAACAGATTTATCGGGAGGACAACCGGTTTCCTTTTCCGACGTAGACCTGAAATTGCTTCCCAACAATCAGATTCAGCTATTTGCCAAGGCGGATTTGACCAATCGCGTCGTTCCGGTGAGTTTGAAATGCACTCTCGCGATCGCCAAACGTCGGCGCGTCCTGTTTCAAAACGTGCAATTTGACCCCGAGGGAATTCCCGAGGAAACGCAGGATTTATCAAAAATGCTAACTGACATTTTGGGCGAGATTTTAAACGAGATGGTCGATCTCGATCGCTTCAACCTCGACGGCGTAACGTTGCGCCTCAACCGATTGGAAACTCAAGGAAAGATGCTGGTTTTCAGCGGTTACGCCCAAATCGAACGCATTCCTCAAACGAGTTGAGGTTAAGCAGCGCGATCGCTTGCGGTTCGGAGGCAGGCGATGGAGCAGGTTTTGAATCTAAATTTCTTGTCGGTTGCGTCAAATTCTGCATAAATCTACCCCTAGCGATATGGGGTTCGCCTGACTCGAGCCGCGATCGCGTTAATCATCGAGACCGCGATAGAGTTGGGCGATCGCGAATTCTACATCCAGACTTTTGAGGACAACGCGATCGCCTCTCTCATAAATAACCGTTTCCCAGGTGTTTGTGGTTGTGCGGCGACGGCATTCGACCCGTTGACACTCCTGGGAAATTAAAACATATTCTTCCAGCGTTTCAATTTTTTGATAATCCTCAAATTTTTCGCCCGAGTCGAAGGCGTGCGTACTGGTGGAAAGGACTTCGGCGATCAGTTTGGGATAGCGCTTGATGTAGCGATCGCCGCGATCGCGCGGGTCGCAGGTGACAAACGCATCGGGATAATAATAAAACCGATCTTTGTAATTGACTTTAACATCGCCGGGGTAAAACCGACAGTCGGAGGAGTCTCCCAAATGACTGTCAATGACCTTGAGGAAGTTGAACGCAATGCGAGCGTGGTTATCCGTACCGCCAGCCATCGCATAGACTAAACCCTGCCGATATTCGTGGCGGATCGGGCTTTGGCGTTCGATGTCGAGGTATTCTTCGGGGGGAATGTAGTGGGGGAGGGCAATCATTGGGTTTTGGGTTTGGAGGCAATCTCGTTGACTCTATTGTAGTTGCGACCGCATACTTATGAGTAATGCGCCAGTCGGAGTCAGCAAATCAACTGGACAAATGTCTTACATTAGAGGGGACATTGATGCTCGAGACGCATTACGTGAAGCTGGTCTAGTTAAGTAATCTGGCTCAACCGAACTTACGATGGTAAAAAGTGCCAAAACCAAGATTAGGCAAGACTTAGCGACTTTTTTAATAAAAATCAAACTATCAAAAACCTCAATGCTTGCTAAGTCTTGCTTTCAGGATATTATTTCTGATAGTTTTGTATAACAAGTTCGGTAAAAGAAGAAGATTTAGACCGAGAAAAATCTACGATCGTGCCCGGACAATTAACCGATCGAGGAAAATTTGAGTTCCATTTTCTAAATGCAGAACAGTTTATATCCAGCACTAATTTTTCCGACTATTCCAAGCTTCAAATTCATTAGAAAATTGTGCGAGGGACAACACCTGAATCCCCGAATCTTTTTGCGCTGCTGTTCGCTGTTGCTCGGTATTATATCCCCAATCGGCTAAATATAAGCGCACGCCTTGGAGGTCGTCTTGTTGTTGTAGCGATCGCAAGGTTTTTAGGCGGTCTTCCACAAACCAAACTCGCTCTTTTTTCGTACTCGCAATAATTTGACGCAGCGTTTCATACTTGGGACGCTTAGACTCTTTCCCAATAATTGCATCGGCGGGCAATTCTATATCCTGCTGTTGTAACAACTGCCGCGCAAAACGTCCCTCTTTGGTCGTAATAATAAAGACTTGTGTTTCCCCTTCCGCAAGAGTTGTGCGAACTTTATCGATTACCCCCGGATAGAAGCGGTGCAGTCCCAACCATTCCTGTAAATCCTGTTGAATCCATTGGTCGCGCAGGGTATCTAAAGTTTTTGCTAATGTCTTGGAATCCAACTGTTCCGATGCCACAATTTCCCGGGAAACCCTCGACCAATCCTGCAAAATCGCTTCTTCGGAAATCCCTAAAATTAGCGCTCTTAACAATACGGGCATTTCCCATCCCGTTTCAATAACCGGGCGCAACTTAGAAAAACTCACTTCTAAATTATCGCTAGGCGTTTGAGTTTCAGGTTGCCAAATTTGGCAGTAAGCGCGCCAAGAAGATTGGAAGTATTCGATGAGTCCGTCGCAGAGAACTCCGTCAAAGTCGAGGGCGAGAAGATCGGGGGAATTGGATTTCATATTAAATTTAAACCTAAAACCTAAAACCTTTTCTATGAGTCGGGAACGGCCCAACCTAAGCGCGTGGGTTGTTGATAAACTTTTTTGAGCGTATTAATATCCCGCGTGGAAATCGAAGGTGGGTTGTTAACTTGGGTGGAATAGAGGGCATCGGTTGGGTGGGGACTATGACCCCAAATTCCTAAAGCGTGGCCGAGTTCGTGGCGCGCCGCACCTAATATTTGTTCGTCGGTTTGGTGGGGACTGAGGCGAAGTGCGAAGCGGTGGGAGAGAAGAGGGGGATTTTCGGGGGAAAGATAGAATTCGTAACTCGCTTCGGCGGTGCGCGCGGTGGGAATTTCTAGTTGGCGGGTTTGGCGGTTGAGGGTGGCACGCAGGGGAGGACGCGATCGCAAGCACAGAATATCGGCGTTTTCTCGGTCTTTAACTTCCACCAGGGGAAAGTAGTCGTCCCACTGGGTTACGGCAGCTTCAACGGCATTGTACCAGCTTTGGGAGCGGCGATCGCCATCGTCGGGGGGTTCGATATAGACGCTGACGGGAAATTTCGACCAAATTAAATACCCGACGGTTGAGTGGGATGCGATCGCGTCGAAGTAGTCTCCCGTTGCTTGGGGATCGTTCCACAAGGCGAGTTTTTCGGGGAGGGGGTGGACTCTCAGGGGAGGGAAACGGGTGTCGTCGAAAGCGATGGCGTTTGTCGTCACAACCACCAGCAATACCGCGATCGCGATCGCCAGGTTGCGCCAACCCACGATGCGCGAAGCGCAATTCCCAAAGCCGGAACCCGGATTTTCCCTTAAAAACCACCTCCCATCTCCCCATCTCCCCATCTCCCCATCTCCCCATCTCCCCATCTCCCCACTGCCCTCTGCCCTCTGCCTTCTGCCTTCGATTGTAAATTACTGAATCCAACCGGCACTCAAAACAATAGTCAAACCGAGAAAAATAATACTCAACGCCCACGTAATGCGGTTGAGATTTTGTTCGGCGCTTTTGGTACTGGTAAATAACTGTGCTTGTCCGCCAATCCCGCCAATGCCGTCTCCTTTGGGACTGTGGAGTAACACTAAAACAATTAACAATAATGCTGAAGCTGCCCACACAATGGAAACAATTTGACTGGCGCTCATCGCTTGAAACTCTCTTAAAACGTTTACAATAGTCCTTTATTTTAACACTCACTCTCCCTTGTTTTGAAAATCCGTGAGCGATCGCAATCTTTCCTCTTCCCAATCTCCCTTTCGCATCGGTCTCACCGGCGGCATTGCCACGGGGAAAACCACGGTTTCTCAATATTTGGCGCGAACGTATCGTTTCCCGGTTTTCGATGCAGACCTCTATGCGCGAGAGGCGGTTCAAACCGATACGGCGGCGTGGAAAGCCATTGTTCGACGCTACGGCAGCACGATTATAAACGGAGATCGCGCCCTCAATCGATCGCAGTTGGGGGAAATTATCTTTAATAATCCCGACGAAAAGCGGTGGTTAGAGGCTCAAATTCATCCTTTTGTGCGCGATCGCTTCCGATGCGAACTCCAAGCAACCAACGAGGCGATCGTTGTCCTCGCTATCCCGTTGCTATTTGAATCACAAATGGGCGATTTTGTCAACTCAATTTGGGTGGTTTCTTGTTCGCAACAGCAACAACTCCAACGACTCATCGAACGCGATCGCCACTCGCCGGGGCAAGCGCGATCGCGTATCGCCAGTCAAATGCCCCTCTCGCAAAAAATTGCCGCTGCCGACATCGTTCTCGACAACTCCTCCACCGTCGAAGTGCTGTACGAGCAAATCGATCGCGCCGTTGCCAGTCTCTCATGACTGTGGCTGCGTTGTTTGGAACAACTCAAACACCTGACGGCAAAAATGCCGCAGCTTATCCGTCACTGCTGCTGCTGGTTCGTACTTGCCAACAGCTTGCCAACTGTCCACCGTCGAAAGCCGCCAAGCTTCCCCCTCGTGGTTAAACCCAGCAATTTCCAAACCAATTAAGCGGGAAACATTATCTGCTGAGTCTTGGTGAAAGCGAATTTGTACCAGGAGACTGCGACCTTGAAGTCGAGGACTCCAACCGGGAAAATGAAAACCAATATCAATCGAGTCAGGATCCAGCCATTCGCGGGTATCCGGGTCATTGCGCCAGGGTTTGAGGTCTGCACGCGCGTCGGGAAATTCCCCTTTGAACAAATTGACAATCGCCGCAATTTGTGTTGCAAGTTGCACGCCTTTAGCTTGTTCTGATGCGTTCACGCCTAATCTCCTTGGGATTGATTGCAGGTTAAGGTTTAATTATTTAGGATACACCCGCTGAAAATCTGCTCGTGGTTATCATTTCGCTGTTTGGCTATTGCAACTATAGCGCGTTTGGATGTCTGCATTGAATGTGGCGATCGCGTCTCCTCTCAGCCGTTGAATGGGGCCGTTTCTTTATTCCGCGATCGCCTTCTCCAATTTCTGATGAACTTGGAACATGAGACTGGCTTCTTCGAGGGAGGAAAAGGGAGGTTTAGGCTCTGCAATAAAATTCAGACAGCCTAAAACTCTATCTTTCCATTCTTGCTCATTAGTATCCCAAGCAGCAAATATTTCTTCCTTTTGCAAGCCCACTAATTGATGAAATAATTTATTTCTTTCATCTCTTGCATCATTTAAGAATATCTTCATATCGCTATGCTGTTGACAGTTACCTTTATCCTCTTGCAGTAAATCATAAAGAGATTGACTAAAAAGCTTGATTTTTCCTTGCTTTGGAAATTTATTATTTCGATAACCAGGCAGTATTTTTTGGATTTCTTTACTTACAAAAAGAGCGTTTTTATCATACTTGTCTTTTTCATACTTAACATACTGTGAATAATTTGATTTAGCCCATTCAACAATTAATCCTTCTACCGAACGGAAACTGTGAAATAGTGCTTCAACTGTATTTCCTTGCTTTAACCGCACGACTCCTAAATAAGCAGCTTCATAGGCCGTCCACCACCAATTTTCTTTTTTCGTTCGCTCTTTAACTTCTTTTACAAACTCTTTATCTGAATAGCCATAGAGTTTTTCCTTAAACTCCTTGAAATCAGCAAAATTCCATTGAATTGCCGCATCCAATAAAATTCCAAGATCGGATTTGGGGTCAGGTTTTAATAACTCCTTTACACCTGCATAGTCGTGGCGATTTAGGAGTTTCTTTGCTTTTCCGCGTTGAATTTTGTTTAAATATTTAGAACTGGAAACAAGATCGGTTTGCTTGTCGTATTCATTACTCACTAAAAACTGAACTTTTTCTTCAAACCGCGCCAAGCTAGAAAATTGCACGGCAGAAGAAATAGCGGGGGTACTTGCTTGATGGCTGACATAAACGGTTTCTACGGACTTGGCCGCGATCGCTTCCTTATTAATTTTCAAATTCGATAACTTCTTGTCTACCAAATCAAGCACACTATCCCAGTTATCTAGTCCTTTCTCCGAAGAATTGGGAGCCAACTTAATAAATTCAATAAATTCGCTCTTCACATTCGGAAATCGATCTTTAAAATAACGCCTCAAAATAGGTTCTAGTTGACAAGTATCCTGCCAATAAGGACACTGTTCTTCATCTCTTTGGTCGTCGCATTGGAAAATCTGAGATTGATCGGTTAACAAGACTGTAATTGCACTGTTCGCATCGCCAAAACCATCGGTTGAATTGTTCTTAAGATCATCTACAAATCTATCTAACAGGGGAAACGTTAAATAAGACCAAATCTCATTTTTGGTTTCGTCGGAACTTGAATGATAAACTAGACCTAAGACCCGATGTTCTATCCGGTAAGGCTCTTCGACATCTTTATAAATTCGTCTAAGTTCAAAATCAATATCGCAGCATTTCGCCTTGACTTTATCTTCATACCAATAACGCCAGACTGTCTCACTCTCATCCTTTTGTTTCTGACGACATTCAGTCTTGCTATTGAGTTGTACGTCGCTGCTTCCAATTGTGACAATCCAAATCTTCATCATTTTTCTTATTTTCAATTAATTTAAACTTTGCTAAATCCGGGTAGTTCTTGAATATCAATAGGCAAACACAAACCACATCCCAAATGTTTGAGAGGAAATTTTTCTCGGGGGAACCATTCGTCGGGAAAGTCCCACCAAGTGAGGTTAAGGGGATGCCTGAAAACGTAGACGCTGCCTGGAGGAACGGCGTAACGTCCTCGACTCAATCGTCCCTTGTGGGAAATTTCGGGGTCGTAGGTTTTTTCTTTTTCCTTCGGCCCGATGCGATAGCGATAGGGAACGGGTCTATCGGTTAGCATTTTGAGTCCTTTTCGAGGAAATTCGGGGTGGCGAGGGTAGCGGTAGGAGTAGTGATTTGAACCCCAAACACCAGGGACAATTAGGGCAAAAGCGCGGTGAATTTTTTCGCGCAATAGTCGATTTATTTTATGTTCTTCGGAGAGGCAATGACATTCAATTTCGACGAGATGTCCCTCGCCGCCAAATCGATACCAGCCGCTAGGAAGTTCGTAGTTGGACAGATAAACGAGACAGTAATCTTCGTGCAGTTGGACGGCGTTTTCTAAGAAAAGTCCATCCTCTTTAACAACGTGACGTTCGTCAGTTTTGATTTGAGGATGCAGACATGAGACAAATTTCCAAGGGATTTCCGCGATCGCATTTGTCCTTTTTCGCAGTTTCTTGGCAGACAAGTTCCAGGCATTAATAGACTGCCAGGTATAAGCGGGTTTCAGGTCTTTCTTTTTGCGTTCCCAGCGATGTTGACCGAGACACCACTGTTCGCTTTCCGATTCAACTGTTTCGGATTCGCTCGATTCCTTTTTGACGAAAAACCATTCGTCGTCGTCGTCTTCAGCAAGCGTTTTAGTCCAGGGAATGGGGACGTAGAATTTTTCGGGCGTTTCTTGTTTTGCCCAAAAGGGACCGGCGACAAATAAATTATTTCTGATCTCGGCGCGATCGGCAAATTTATGCTCGCGGTTTGCGTTGAAAAAGAGCCCGGAAAGTGTGGCAGTATCGGGCGGAAACTTACTTCCAGAGCGTCCGACGAGATTTTGTGAAGATAAAAATCCTCCCGCACTGCCGTACATCAATCCCAACGGTTTAACGGCAATTAAATATTTGAAGAATTTGTCTGACATAACTGCCACCCCACTTGAATAAGATCGTTAATCCAATTGACAATTGCGACATCGGTATTGTCGCCTGCTAGTTTGCACCAAAGACGTTCTTGCGTAAACGTTTTTCCAGCATTGTTAAAATACAAATTAAATAAAGTAAGGGCAGGTTCTTTAGTGTATTTGATGTTTTCTATTTTGTTTAACTGAATCGCGTGGCGAGCTTTCAAATGCGCCCAATCGGTGTAAAGATGCGTCCAGTTTGGGTTTTCTTCCCAAGATTTGTCGTCGCGATCGCGGTAATTTTTCAAGACGTGCAAGTAATCCCACGGACAAGTCCACTGTACGAATTGACCGCTATTGAACACGACTCGAATTGTAACTCGGTTGCGACCCAATTTCTTCGCCCGCTTTTCCGCTTCTCGACAGTGTTGTAAAATATCTCGTTGGGGAACGTTATGGGCTGCCCAGACAAAACCGACGCTGAAGGTAAAATTAAGACAGAGTTCTTCTTCGAGAGTCTTTTGCAAATTATTCCATCGTCCTTCCAACTTAAATAGCCACTTTATTACATCAATAGGTTTGAGGGGTTCGGGATTCTTTTTGTGTTCCTCTTCTTCGCTGTAAAGCACGCCGAAAAAGTCGTCGCCACCTGCGTAAATAACGCGCTCTTTTCCACCCAAACATGAATTTTTATTTTCAAAGTGTTGACCCCAGTATCTCATTTCATGAGTAAAAATTTTGAGGTCATTTTCAGGGTGAGTGCCACTGGCAAGGTCAATCAGTTTCTTTCCAACTTCGTCGCCGTCTCCCATGAACCAACCCGTCCAATATCCAGGGTCGCGAACGACATCTTTGAAGCCTTCGTCCAATTCTTCCATGTCAATTTGTTTAGCAAGATAGGGAAGCGTGACTAAGCGTTTTACCAGTTCGGGAATACTTAATCTCTCGTTAGGCGCAATAAATTTGCCGCCGCTTTTCTTTTTCTTACCGCTATTGTCTTCATTTTTTGGCTTAAAGTGTTCTTCCAACTTTTTATCCGAGGGAATAAATTCTCCTCTTTGCTTCCTCGCTTTATGATTTCGCGTGTTAGGCTCGTCTAAAACCCAAGCAAGTTGACGATAAAAGCGTTTGAGTTCTTGTTTTTCGGTTTCATTGAGCGGCAGTCCCGGTTCCCTATTAAACTTACCCAGTTTGTGCCACGCGATCGCGTCCGTCCCGCTCAAACTCGAACTTTCCCCGCTCCAGTTAATTCCCGTCCAATCTCGCTTCAGCTTGCGCCTTTCCAAGTCTTTCATTGCCGCTGGAATAGACTCGCCATATCCCCAAAAAACTTCCCAAGTATGGCTTCCCCAGCGTTCCCACTCCCCCTTATGTTTGCCTTTTTCCTCTTCGCTTTGCGCCCAGCAATATTGCTCTTTGGGGATTCCTAAATTATCCTCGACCCATATTCGACAAGTTTCTAAAACTTTCTGCCATTCGCACAAGAGAGTCTTTTCCACGTCTTGACGTTCAAATTTGCCTCGAACGAGGATGCGGTTGGGCATTCCTTTTTGAACGTTAAGCAATCCGGGTGAAATCACATCAAGTTTTAAATCTTCAGCTTTCTTTACAAGTTGATGACTCAAATAAGATAAAATGAGAGATGCTCCATACAAATCTCGGAGTTTGCGAGATTTTTCGATGAACCCTTGGACGGGGGCAAAACTAAAAGCGGTGTATTCGTATTCGGGCATAAATTGAGGGCAAATGACAACAAAAGAGTCTCGGTATTGATTGGCGTTTTTTTCTCTGCACGATAAATTATTGTCGGCGTTCGGCGATCGCAACTCACTTTTCAGAAGCCTTTCTACAAGTTAGCGTACTCTTACTGAGAAACGGCGCTTTTAACAAATGTTTGCGGTTGTTTGAGGCGTGCAATCAATCTTGACAAAAGTTCAAGGATTTGGCGGCGAACTGTCAAGCGGTGGAGTCGGAGAGGACGGTTGGCGCGCGAGGTTGAAAACCGTTTGGCGAAACAGTTTCACCTTTTCCGCGTCTCGCTGGCGAAAAAATAAAATTAGGTTTTCTCCTCCGCCGTGGATGACTATCCATTGCTGTTTGACGAGGAAAAATGCAATAATGAAAATCACGCCGATATAAAAGACTAAGGTGGCGAAACCCAACCACAACAACCACCAAATGCGTCCCTCGACGATGGAGATGGACGTAATCTTACTCAAACGAGTATAATTTTCCTGTTGTTCGAGTCCCCAAGCAAGGCGTTGTTGGGTTTGCAGGAGATCGCCGTTGAGTCTCATCACGACTTGTCCCCGCGTGGGAATGACGACGTTTCCCCAAATTTCTCCCGGCGTTCCGCGAATTTCTTTGATGAGTTGTGCTGCTTTCATTACCGCTGTGTCCGATTGAGTTATTTGTAGGATAACCGGAATGGGCTGTCTGTGTCTCGTAAAAGACGATATTTTGAGAAAATTATTTCGATCGCTGAATCGCTTGTCTGACAATGGTTACGCGCGATTGTCTTTTAAATTAAAAATATTGGCTTTTTTTTGTGGTAAAAATGGGAGATGAAAAACGGGATAAACTCGAGGGAAATCCTGGCAAGATACTCTGATTTGGCGATCGCGCCTCAGTATCGGCAGGAGACGTTAGCCGTAGGGTGTGTTAGCGCTACTCGTAACGCACCGAGACTCTAAAGTGGTGGGTTACGGTGCGACTACAAGGCTATCGGTTTTTCTTCAATATTGGGCGCGCACCTAACCCACCCTACAAAATCTGAACTTGAGTAGGGTGTGTTAGCGCTACTCGTAACGCACCGAGACTCAAATGATGGGTTACGCTGCTACAAGGTTATCGGTTTTTCTTCAATATTGAGCGCGCACCTAACCCACCCTACAAAATCTGAACTTGAGTTCGCCGCAGCGGTTACTCGCCAGCCATCTTCGCGGGAAAATTAAACAATGGTAGAACGGGGAGGCTGAGTGAGGGGAGGTTCGCCCCACACTTCCACTTGTCCCAAGGTATGTTGGGACAAGGGATAGAAACGCACGCTGTCTTCGGCGATTTTGTAGCGTTTTCTCAGGCGTTTGCGCAGTTCGTCGTATTTTTCTCGTTCTAAGCAACACTCGAAGACTGAGTATTGAACTCGCGTTCCGTACCCTTCAAGTAAGTCGGAGATTTTTTTGCGGCGTTTATCGCAGGGAATATCGTAGGCGATGATGTAGAGGAGCATTTTTAGGTTTTAAGTTTTGGGTTTTAGGTTGTGGAGTTTGTTCCTCGCTTCTTTTTGAGTTTGTCAATCAGACTATTCAGCATCTTAGACGGTGGGTTACGGCGCGAATGAAAAGTTATCGATTTTTCCCCAAAATCATCGCCGTGCCTAACCCACCCTACAAATCTACAAATCTGAGTATTGAACTCGCGTTCCATAACCTTCGAGTAAGCATCCTAGACGGTGGGTTACGGTGCGAATGAAAAGTTATCGATTTTTCCCCAAAATCATCGCCGTGCCTAACCCACCCTACAAATCTACAAATCTGAGTATTGAACTCGCGTTCCATAACCTTCGAGTAAGCATCTTAGACGGTGGGTTACGGTGCGAATGAAAAGTTATCGATTTTTCCCCAAAATCATCGCCGTGCCTAACCCACCCTACAAATCTCGAACCTAAAACCTAATTCACCGAATTTTGTAGGGTTGATATCCTAAACTGGGTTGGTAGACGAATTGTCGAAATTCTTTGACTTGCTGCATTAATAAGTCCCAGCGCGGTTGAGTTGAAGTGTTGCGGGTTTGGACGGGTTCTTCCATGCGTTGGAGAAACGTTCTCAGATATTTTTTGCGTCCGCTGTCGTTGAGAAAGCAGCCGCCGTCGCGATACTCGAAGTCTTGAGTTGCTTTTATGACTCTGCTATTGGTTATCCATAAGATTAAGGAGTCAATTAGGGGGGCGCGAAATTCTTCGAGAAGATCGCTGGCGAGGGCGGCGTGACGATCGCTTCCTTGGTGCAAACAGGCGCGGTAGGGATCGAGCCCTTGGACTTCGATGAGCGCTAGGAGGTGGTTCCACAGGACTTGGTAGCCGAAACTCAGCATGGCGTTGACGGGGTTTCCGGGGGGACGACGCGATCGCGCAACGAATTCAAAGTCTTCCCCTTGCAAGCATTCCCCAAAGGCGGAGAAGTAACTCGCTGCACCTGCACCTTCGTATCCCATAAGTTGTTCGAGGGAGTCGGCGCGTCTGGCTTTTTCGATGAGGTAGTCGAGACTTTGGACGACGAGGCGAACGCGATCTGAGTTTTGGCTGCGGGCATAACGTTGGAGTAGGGTGCGACTGTTGCTGAGTTTGGTAGCGACAATGGCCCTGGCGACTGTGATGCGATCGCCGAAAGTGAGTTCTTGTTGGTAGCGCGCGAGTTGGCGATATCCGCGATTGATGGCGAGTGTGCGTCCGTAGCAGTATCCGGTACGCGAGAGGTAGACGACGGGGATGTTGCGCGACAAACAAGCGCGAATGGCTTGGGTTGTCATTTGAGATTTGCCAAAGATGAGGACTTGTTCGAGTAGGGGAAGTTGGATTTGGGTCAGGATGTTTTGTTGGCGTTTGACGAGGAGTTGTTCTTGTTGCAGCGCAATGTAACACCCTTGTTGAGAGACGTAGAGGGTTTGCATTTTTCGTTATTTGTGATTGCGTCATCGAGTGTCGGTCAACGGTTGGGAGCGAGGTTATACCGTCTGTGCCGACGATTCGTCGTGGGATTTTGAGAGTTATGGGGTGTGGGGAAAGAGGGAGGAGCAATGAATTTGAGGTTTTTAAGTCTTGTTATTCATTACTCTGTTTCCATTCAACTAATTTCTCCACAGAGTGGAGAGGTATTTCACTTTGTTTTTTTATAGTGGCTACTTGTAAATGTTTCCATTCAACTAATTTCTCCACAGAGTGGAGAGGGTGTAGGATTAGTCTGTGGACTAATTAATGGGTTGCGTTTCCATTCAACTAATTTCTCCACAGAGTGGAGAGGTTCTTGATAAAGAAATTGAGTTAGAACACAATAAAGTTTCCATTCAACTAATTTCTCCACAGAGTGGAGAGGCACGCAAAACAAAACAGCCCCCGCCACCTGCTTAAAGTTTCCATTCAACTAATTTCTCCACAGAGTGGAGAGAAGAATCTATACAATTCATACAAAAATGTGGATTTGTTTCCATTCAACTAATTTCTCCACAGAGTGGAGAGGTAAATGGTGAAGGTTCAAATAAATTCCAAGTTTTTTTGTTTCCATTCAACTAATTTCTCCACAGAGTGGAGAGGTTGAAACTGAGGAAGGAGAAGTAAAAACAATAGAAGGGTTTCCATTCAACTAATTTCTCCACAGAGTGGAGAGGTCCCAAGCGATCGCCTCCCATTCGCTGTTTCACCAAAAAAGCCAATATTTTCAATATCGAAATAAATTCCCTGAACTCGCTTCCAGAGTAATTTTCAGAAACCCACTTGAAACGATAAAATATTGTCTTTTACAAAAAAGGAGAAAGATTGGGGCGATCGCGCTACTCGACTCAGAAGGGAAGTAGGGTGGGTTAGCGACAGCGTAACCCACCACTATCTATAGGTAGCTAGAGCGGTGGGTTACGGTGCGATTACAAGGTTATCGGTTGTTCTTCAAAATTGGGCGCGCACCTAACCCACCCTACTCTGTGGGTTACGGTGCGAACCAAAAGTTATGAGCTTTTTCTCAAAATCCTGCCGACACCTAACCCACCCTACTCAGAAGGGAAGACAGTAGGGTGGGTTAGCGACAGCGTAACCCACC
>JAXHVQ010000068.1:0-30457 GCA_034189065.1 Cyanobacteriota bacterium | reverse complement strand
GGCATAAATAAATGTTAAAACTCAGAATCCGAAAATGAAGCAGCAAAGCTAGCTACAACAAGGGTTTCACAATAAACGAATCTCAATCGCTATTTGACGGATAATTACGCCCACCTACTTAGCGTTTCCAAATGAAATATAAACAAATAAGAATATTCCCTACTTTTAGTAACTCCTCGCTCCTCCCTTGAATTCTTCTATTCTTCTATTCTTCCATTCTGAATCCCGAAGTCAAGATTTTACAAATCAAATAGAAACGCTATATAGCATTTCTGAACGGGATGTAAACCGTTTCAACGTAGGGACGTTCAATTGAACGTCCCTACAAAGCGCGCGGTGGATTTGAATTCTATGCCATTTATTGTTTATGTTTCATTGGGAAACGCTCATATGTGGCGTAGCTGCGTAAGTCTTGTACTATTTTACAAAAAAGTAGCACCAATTACGGTTGATTGTCAAGATCCCACTTTAAAACGGCTGCTTCCACACCTTGTTCGCGGCGAATTTTCCCATCTTTTTCAAACCAGTCAACAACCTGTTGATGCGTTAACTCCTCAACTGGAATTTTATATTCTTTGGCAATAATTTTAAGCAGCCTGAGAGAAGAAATCGTCAAGCGAGTTAAGAATCTTTCGGGAGAAGAAAGTAAAGCTTTATCGACATCTGCCGACTCTGCTTCGGTTAAAAACTGGATTCCAGGTTGTTGGGACATTTCGATATCTTGTTTGCAAATTGAGTTTGTCGGTTGACTCCATTCTATAATATTGTATATTTGTTGATTACTCGCTTACTTTTTTAATTGGCGTACCCATATTGTGACAAACGCTTCTTTTTTTATGGCAGGCGCGATTTTTCCAAAAACTCAGAGTTATAAAAGTAAAATGGAAATATGAAAATTTTGCTTGGTATGAACTTACACCGCTACCAACTTAAAGAAGTTGTTGTCATGAGAAGTTTAAGTCGCAGTATAGCATTTTCATTGGGATTGTAAAATTCTAGCTTTGGAAGAATGGAAGAATTTACCGAAATCAACTTTCTAAATCGCCTCTTAATTATCATCCAGCATATGTATGCTGGGTTAGGCGGCAATTGAAAGTCAATTTTTTTTAGCTTTAATGAACAGTCCGCCGTCACCCACCAAAGTCAGGACTTTTTATAAGCACTCGCTCACAACTAAGTAGGTGGGCATAAATAAATGTTAAAACTCAGAATCCGAAAATGAAGCAGCAAAGCTAGCTACAACAAGGGTTTCACAATAAACGAATCTCAATCGCTATTTGACGGATAATTACGCCCACCTACTTAATTGCCCATCTCGATATGCTCAAAGCCTTGGTATACCGTATTTACGAAAGCAAGAGGCGTGTAAAATATTTCATTGAGGTTTTTACAAAGCTGGCTTTCCTAAAGTTGGCTGCACAAATCCCTTGAGGAAAGCTTGCTTTTTGTAAATTGACTCATCTAAAGTCCAACTCAATAATTTTAGCACGGCTAAAGTCTAAATTTATGAAAACGGTCAACTAAAAAAATACATCAACTATTATAGCGTTTTTCGCCTTTTGTGAGGTATACTCTCTCTTTAGTTATATCTCTTAACTTAGTTCTCGGCAAATTCTAAACAAAGCACCTTTTGTCCCTTAGAAAAACCAAAAACGCAATCAATGCAGTAGCAGCAAACCGCTACATTTCCCCCAACTACACATAAACAACCAATGCACCGTATTGCCGCAACCCCAGGAGGCTGGAATCCTAACTCCGAAGGAGTCATTCTTGTCGAACAAACTCCCGCACCTATTGTCATTCTCACCGCTGCCGATACTGATATCCAAACCCTCGCTGCCTCACTCTCTCACCTCCCCCCATCTTTTCCCGAAATTCGCTGCGTCAATCTTCTTCATTTGCAACAGGAATTTAGCATTGATACCTATGCCGAAACCGTATTGACTCAAGCACGAGTTATCATTCTCCGTTTGCTAGGGGGACAGTCTTATTGGCCCTATGGCATAGAAGTGGTTAAAGAAACAGTCGAACAAACAGGAGCATCTTTATTTATTATTCCCGGAGACGATCGACCCGATCCCCACTTAATGAGTCATTCTACCGTATCTTTGACCGCTGTCAATCGCCTTTGGCGTTATTTAGTCGAAGGCGGCATCAAAAATTGGACTCGCGCATTACAATTTGTCGCCGATGTAAGTTTGGGAACCCAGTATCAGCCGGAAAAGCCCGAATCGATTCCTCGGATCGGATTGTACGATTGTGGGGATGTAGAAGGGGAACTGTTGCCAGATGTTAATAGAGGAAAAGTAGGGATTTTATTTTACCGCGCTCATTATTTAGCCGGTAATGTTTTACCGATCGCTGCCCTCTACAACACAGTACGTCGCCGCAACTTAGAACCCGTCCCCGTTTTCATCTCTTCGCTGCGCGATCGCGAAGTCCAAACAGAACTTTTATCCTATTTTAACTCAATAGACCTCCTTCTCAACACAACCAGTTTTTCCCTTGCCCGACTGGACGTAGAAGAACAGCCAGAGTTATGGAAAAAGTTAGACGTTCCCATATTACAAGTCATCCTCAGCAGCGGAACAGAACAACAGTGGGAAGAGAGTTTTCAAGGATTAATGCCGAGAGATGTGGCGATGAATGTTGCACTGCCGGAAGTGGATGGGAGAATTATTACGAGGGCGATTTCTTTTAAATCCGTGGCAACGTGGAACGAGGCATTGGAAACCGATGTTGTTACCTATCAACCGCGACGCGATCGCGTAGAATTTGTCGCCGAACTTGCTGCTAACTGGATACGTTTAAAACAAACGCCCGTGTCGGAACGAAAAGTCGCTCTTATTTTAGCTAATTATCCCAATAAAGATGGTCGATTAGCCAATGGCGTAGGTTTGGATACGCCCGAAAGTTGCGTCAAACTACTCGAAGCACTATACGAGGAAGGATACTCCGTAGAAAATCTTCTCAAAACGGGGGAGGAGTTAATTTCGCGTTTGACGGCAGGCGCAACCAACGATCTCGAATTTCAACCGCTACGTCCCGTCTCCCAATCCATTGCGCGATCTGAATTTGAAAGTTATTTCACTACTTTACCCAAACCGATACAATGTCAAATCCGCGATCGCTGGTTCTCTCAGTCTCCCTTTTTCTCGGAACAAACCGAATCAACGGAAATAGAAAATAGTATTCCTCTTCCTGGCATTCAATTGGGAAACATCTTTATCGGCATTCAGCCCTCGCGCGGTTACGATCGCGATCCCAGTTTAAACTATCATGCCCCCGATTTAGAACCGACACCGGAATATTTAGCCTTTTATTACGGACTGCGAGAGAAGTTGGGAATGCAGGCGTTTATTCATTTAGGCAAACACGGCAACTTAGAATGGCTTCCGGGAAAAAGTTTATCTTTGTCCCAACAATGCTACCCCGAAATTGCCTTCGCCGCTATGCCCCACCTCTACCCTTTCATTGTTAACGATCCCGGAGAAGGGGCCCAAGCCAAACGTCGTTCCCAAGCAATAATTATCGATCATCTCACGCCGCCGTTAACTCGCGCCGAACTTTACGGTTCCCTACAACAACTTGAAGGATTAATTGACGAGTATTACGAAGCGCAGATGTTAAATCCTTCGCGCTTGCCAGCAATTGGCGATCGCATCGTTCAATTAGTAGCCCGAGAAAACCTCAATCGCGATCTAGGAACCGATAGCTTGGAAGCCGAAACCTTAGCCCAATTTCTACCGCGCGCCGACAGTTACTTGTGCGAATTGAAAGAAGCGCAGATTCGAGATGGACTGCATATCTTCGGCCAATGTCCCCAAGGCAGACAACTCCGAGATTTAACGGTTGCGATCGCGCGCCATCCGGGGCAAAATAGAGTAGGCTTGACTCGCGCGATCGCTAAAGACCTCAACTTGGATTTCGATCCCCTCACCAGCGACTTAGGCGAACGAGTTTCAATTCATCCCAACCTAAATTCAAATCTCTTAGAACGGTTAAATGCCTTAAACCTCTCATCCCCAAAACTCGCTCTCAAAACTGCCCGAACTTATGGCGATTTCGTCGAAATCATTGAACAAATCGCCGCCCAACTCGTTCAATCTCTCCTCGACTCGACTTCTCCTCCCTGCCGACTCCCCCAAACACAAAAAGAACTCCATTGGATTCAAACCGTTTTGCTTCCAGCTTTACAACAAACCCCCCAAGAAATTAGTCACATCTTGGGGGGACTCGAGGGAAAATATATCCCTAGCGGCTCCTCTGGCGCGCCAACTCGCGGACGACCGGACGTTTTACCTACCGGCCGCAACTTTTACTCCGTCGATATCCGCGCTATCCCCACCCAAACCGCTTGGGATGTGGGGAGAAAGGCAGCAGAGGCCGTTATCGAACGCTATGTCCAGGAAAATGGGGAATATCCTCAAACCCTTGCCCTTTCCGTCTGGGGAACCTCGACGATGAGAACGGGAGGCGATGATGTGGCCCAAGCCTTTGCTCTTTTAGGCGTTCGTCCCGTTTGGGATGGTGCGTCGCGGCGGGTTGTTGATTTTGAAATTCTTTCGCTGTCTGCGTTGCAACGTCCCAGGGTGGATGTCACGCTGCGCATTTCTGGCTTTTTTAGGGACAGCTTCCCTAACATAATAAATTTATTGTACGCTGCGATCGCGGCCGTGTCAACCCTTAACGAACCCCCAGAACAAAACCCTTTAGCCGCCAAAGTTAAGGAAGATACAGCATTTTGGCTTCAGTCGGGGTTAACTTCCCAACAAGCTGAAGAACGCGCGTTATACCGCATTTTCGGCTCAAAACCAGGGGCCTATGGCGCGGGTTTGCAAGGCATAATCGAAGCCCAAAATTGGCAAACTGACGAAGATTTAGCGCGCGCTTATCTCAACTGGAGCAGTTACGCTTACACGACTTCTAACTCGGGCAACGGAGGAGTAAAAGGAACCGCCGCACCGGAAGCCTTCGAGCAACGACTCGAGCAATTACAAATTGTCCTGCACAACCAAGATAATCGCGAACACGACCTTTTAGATTCCGATGATTACTATCAATTTCAAGGTGGTTTAACGGCTGCGGTAAGGGCGCTATCGGGCAAAAATCCAACAACCTATTTTGGAGATAATTCCCTTTCTTCTCACCCTAAAGTTCGACAACTTAAAGAGGAAATAGCGCGAGTCTATCGTTCCCGCGTTGTCAACCCAAAATGGATTGAAGGTGTAATGCGTCATGGGTATAAAGGTGCATTTGAAATGGCGGCAACGGTTGATTATTTATTTGCCTACGATGCAACGACGCGCTGTGGGGAAGAGTTTATGTATCAAGGGATTGCGGAGGCTTATTTATTTGATTCAACAGTTCAGAATTTCATTCAAAAGACCAATCCTTGGGCGCTGCGGGATATGGCAGAACGATTACTAGAAGCCAATCAGCGCGGTTTGTGGCATTCTGCAACCCAAGAGATTTTAGACCGTTTAAAAAGTTTGGCAAATCAAGCAGAAGGTGCGATAGAATAAGGGAATATAGCGTTTTTATTTGAGTTGTAAAACCTTTACGGAGGAATTCAGAATAGAAGAATAGAAGAATTCAAGAGGCTTTGAGGAGTTGTTAAAGGTCTGTAATATTCTTCTATTGTCTACATTTCATTGGTCAGCGCTATACTTGAAATTTCTACAGAGCAATGGACAGTTTATTAAGTTAGGGAAAACGAAAAATAGCAAAAGACGACTAACAGTAAAGTCATAAATCCCCAAACTGTTGGCGATAGCGTTCGAGTTCTTCTAGGAGTTGTTCTCGCAATTGACGTTCTCGTTCGGCTTCTCGTTGAGCGAGTTCTCGCTCTTGGCGTTCCCGAGCCAACTGTTGTCGCACCTGAAACAACTGTTCTCTCGCCTCTTGTTCGGCTTCTTCGGACGAAACGTAGCGATTTCCGTCCTCGTCAAACCAATACAAAACCTCTCGCCTCACTCCCCCATAATTGCGCATTCCTCGACCAATTCCCAAACCAATCTCTGGCAACCAAATCGGTTCCCCGATTTGCCAGCGATAGGTTCCATTGACTAACTTATACACCTCAAATGGCTGATGTTTGTCTCGGACGCTGTAAAACGGATTGTAGATAACGTAATATAAAACTCCCAACTTGGCATAAATTGATTCCTTGGTCTCATACTCTCCTCCAGGTGTGTGAGAAACTACCTCCAAAGCCAAAATGGGAACCGTGCCATCTTCCTCCCAAACCACGTAGCTACTGCGAGACCCTCCTCCTTTGCGCCGTTCCACATTCACGCTCAAAAAACCATCGGGAATGATGGGAATTCGAGGGTTTTCGCCCGTGGTATGGTAAATTGCCATATCCACGCCAAAATACCAATCTTGACGAGTGCCCCAAATGAATTCGAGGAGAAAAAGCAGGAAGTTAGGGACAAAATTCTGTTCTTCGTTATCCACAGGCGTATCGTCCGAACAGGGAAGTTCGGCACTGGTAGGTAGATGTTGAGTGTCGAATTGTACCATGATGGAAGCGATCGCTCTTTTTGAGGAGATGAGTTTAGCTTAACAAAAACATCGCCCCTTGATTTTATCATTCTTAGGGCGATCGCTAATTCATTCAACTTCTATGCCGATATATTGCACCACAACATTATCGCTTTACAACTAGACCTTTTGTGCTTTTCGTTCCGTTGTTTGCTTTTTGCGATCGAAACCAGCACGTTGCGATCGCTGTTCGCCATTTATTGTTTGAAGGGGGACTTGAATCAAAAACTCCGTTCCCACGCCGGGAGTCGAAAAACAAGCTAACGTGCCATTATGTTTTTCGGTCACAATTTGAGAAGCAATTGCCATCCCCATTCCCGTTCCTTTTCCCGCTGGTTTTGTGGTAAAGAAAGGATCGAAAATTTTCTGCTTGACCTTTTCGGGCATTCCCAGACCATTGTCCGCGATCGCAATACTCACCCATTGTCCGTCTAGGATAGAAGTCCGAATTGAAATTTCATTGGGGTTGGCTTCAATCTCTTGATACGTCTGACCTTCATTCTTTTCTTCTAAGGCATCAATGGCATTGGCAAACAAATTCATAAAGACTTGATTGAGCTGTCCGGCATAGCATTTTACCAGGGGCAAGTTTCCGTAATCCCGAACGATTTTAATTTCGGGACGCTCTGGTTTTGCCTTGAGACGATGTTGCAAAATCAACAACGTACTCTCAATCCCTTCATGCAAGTCTACCTCTTTAAACTCCGCTTCATCGGTGCGCGAAAAGTTACGCAGGGAGAGAACAATTTGGCGAATGCGGTCTGTTCCAATTTCCATCGAAGCCAGAATTTTCGGAAGATCCTCTTGTATAAAATCAAGCTCGTTTTCTTCCACTTCCATTGCAATATCGGGCAATGGGTTAGGATAGCATTTCTGGTACAACTCCACAAGACGCATCAAATCGCGAGAGTAGTTTTGCACGTAGGTCAAATTGCCGTGAATAAAGTTGACTGGATTATTGATTTCATGAGCAACACCAGCCACCAATTGACCCAAACTCGACATTTTTTCGCTCTGTACAATTTGAACTTGAGTTTGCTTGAGTTGTTCGACAAGTTCTTGCAACTGACGATTTTTATCGCTAATTTCTTGAGTTCTGTCTCTTACAACTCGTTCTAAATTATGATTGTAAGTTGCAAGTCGTTCGTTAGCGGCTTGCTGTTGAGTTAAGAGCTCTTTCACCGAATAAATCAGTTGGTTGAACGTACGCGCAAGAACGCCAATTTCATCGTGACTCGTTTCGGCAACTTGCAAGTCAAAGTTCGATTCCTGGATAGAACGTTGGGCGACTCGAGTTAAGTTTTGAAGGGGCTGGGCGATCGCGCGACTAATGGCTATTGCCAACAAAATCGCGATCGCAACCGAGATTCCCATTGTACTCCCCACAAAAACGTACACCCAACGGCTGGAACGTTCGCTCAACTCTTCAGCATCCCGTGCTTCTTGGTAAGAGAATCGAATAAGATCGACCAAGTTGTCAGAAATTCCGTCAAAATTCAGTGCTACTTCGCTATTAGTAAAGTCCAACAACAAACGCTGCGCTCGATCGATTTCCGCAGGAGATTTTACCGATAGGGATCGGAGTTCCCTAACGAGGCGGTCGAGGTTTTGCAAATACTGCTCTGCAACGCCATTATAGGTTTGCAAAAACTCCGGTATTTCTACATTGTGAATATGGGGAGTTCCATCTACATAGCCGTGGGAACCATCAGTAGATTCCTCTAACTCCGACCACGCTCGCTCAATTTGCTGGCGATGGCTTAAAATATGGGCATATTCTTCCTCAAATGCTTCTCGGTTTCCAACAAGGGGGATTAACTGTTGCTGATGGGTTCGAGATTGAAGCACGCCCGTCTGCAAGCGATGCAACAATTCTACTTCATTGCGAGTGTGATTTGCTTGCTCTACAGCCTTGCGCAAATATTGTTTGCCTAGCACCAGGCCAACTGTCGTTCCTGTAACCGCAATTCCGAGAGCTAATGCGTATCCTAAACCAATCTTTTGCCGGATTCGCAGATGGGATAACCAACGTGCAATCTCTAACTTTGCCATGAGTCTCCTTTATAAGGATGAAAGGGTGAGTGCAGCGGAGAATGCCCTGGCGAAAACTGAGTTAGTACCGAGAATATACGCATAATTTACGGATTTTACGCGATACTAATGCTTCCAATTGCAATTTCTTCCAACCTCGCAGGCGCAAGAATTATGCAGAAATTCGGGTCGCGAAATCTGCTTGCAACTTAACTAATTGGATTTTGCTGGAGTTTTGGTTCTATAACAACCTTACTTAATTTTTCTGGTTCCCATCGGGTTTTCCGTATATATTCTAAAAAATTTTACTTAAATAGAATGGTATATTTACTAACAAAACAAAGATAATTTCTGATACTTTATGATGATTTTCTATTTTCTAAGAGAACCCCATAACCGTCCCAATGCCGAGTCCCTTGCAAGACCGCCTATTGGCGCGATCGCCGTTGGACGCGATCGCGCAGATATTCCGCAGCAAAGGCGACGCTGCCCGAAGCAAAAATCAACAAAACGCTCAACGCATTAATATCAGGCTTAACACCGGTGCGGATGCGGCTAAAAATTTCCATTGGCAGCGTCGTCGAACCGGTTCCCGCCGTAAAACTCGAAATCAAAAAATCGTCCATACTCAACACGAACGAAAGCAAACACCCCGCTAAAATCGCCGGGGCTAATTCGGGCAACAAAACCTGAATAAAGGCTTGGGTTGGCGTTGCGCCCAAATCGAGGGCAGCCTCCTCCAAATGGGGATCCAACTGAGACAGGCGCGAAGAAACCACCAAAGCGACATAGGCCAAACAAAACACCACATGAGCGGCGACAATGGTCCACAAACTCAACGGAATACCAATGGCCGCCAAAAACACCAACGTTGCCACCGCGATCGCAATATCCGGCACAATCAGCGGCAAATAAGCAATGCCGCGATAAATCCCCTTCCCCCGAAAGCGGTAGCGCGCCAAACCCACCGCCATCAGCGTTCCCAACACCGCCGAAATTCCCACCGCCACCAGCGCGACGACCAAACTATTTTGCAGCGATCGCAAAATCCGGCCATCGTGCAACAACTTCCCATACCACTTGAGCGTAAACCCCTGCCACCCGGCACTGTAAGCCGACTTATTAAAACTGTAGGCTCCCAGAACCAAAATCGGCAAATACATATAAAAAAACATCAGCAGGGAAAAAAGACCCTGCCAAGATAACCGGGGTTTCAACTTTTTAGGCGTTAACATCCCCTCGTCCATCAATTATTCCCCATCCTCAGCAGCAGAAGAGCTATTCTCTGCCCCTTCCCCCTCCGACTTCTCCGACTGCTGACCTCCCTCTTTCGCCTTATCCTGAAGATACGTTTCAATCACCTTCCCCACAATTGGTCCTGCCGTACCGCTGCCGCCGCCGCCAGAATGTTCCACAAAAGCCACCACCACAATCTCCGGATTGTCAAAGGGCGCGTAGCCGCCAAACCAAGCATGAGACTTACCCGGAGGCGCTTCAGCCGTCCCACTTTTCCCTGCCATTGGAATCGCATTCAAGGCCGCTCCCGTTCCCGATGTCACCACTTCTCGCAACCCTTTGCGCAGGCTTTCCACCGTAGACGGCTTCAACTCCAAGGACTCGCGCCACTGTGCATCCTCCTTCGACTCGATCAAATGCGGCTTCACGCGATAGCCGCCATTAGCCGCCACCGAAAACATCACCGCCACTTGCAACGGTGTGGCCTGAGTAAACCCTTGACCGATGGACATATTAATGGTATCGCCCACAGTCCATTCCCAATTGTAATTTTCCCGTTTCCAGGCATCATCAGCAATTAACCCAGGTGCCTCGCCGCTCAACTCAATGCCCGTTTTCTCTCCAAACCCGTAGCGCCGCGACCAATCGATGAGCGTTGGACCGCCCACGCCGCGTCCAACTTGACCGAAAAACGTATTACTACTCATGGCCATCGCGCGTACAAAACCCAACGGACCGAACCCCGCCCGATTCCATTCCCCAAAAGCGGTTCCCCCCGCATGGAGATAGGCAAAGGTATTCAACACCGTATCCGGGGAATACTTACCCGACTCCATCCCGGCAGTTGCCGTCACCATCTTAAAGGTCGAAGCGGGAGGAAAGCCGCGCATGGCGCGATTGACAAAAGGATTGCCCTCTCCTTGTAACTCCTTCCAAGTATTGGGCGTAATGCGACCGGAAAAAATATTCGGGTCAAAGGTGGGGTAGCTGACCATTGCCATTACCTCGCCGTTTTGGGGGTTGAGGGCAACCACCGCCCCTTTGCGCTTGCCCAGGGCGCTTTCGGCTGCTTTTTGTAAATTGAGGTCGAGGGTGAGGGTTAAATCTTTACCCCCCTTGGCTTTTTTCTGCCCCAACACGCGCACCACTTGACCTGCCCCGTTCACTTCCACTTGTTGGCCGCCCCATTCTCCTCGCAAGGAGGGTTCGTAGGCTTCTTCCACGCCCATTTTGCCCACAATATCGCCCAGGCGGTAGCCTTCGTCGCGGCGTTCTGCCAACTCTTCAGCGTTGAGTTCTCCGGTATAGCCGAGAATATGGGCCCCCAGTTTTTTGTGGGGATAATCGCGAAGGTGTTCGATATCCACTTCCACCCCGGCCAGTTCGCTGCGATACTCTTCGAGGGCGGTAATTTGGCCGGGGGTGAGGTCGCGGGCGATGCGAACCAAGGTGGGCGCGCTGGGACCGGCTTGGGCGACCTTCTCCTTGATTTCTGCTTCGGGAATGTCTAAAACTTGGGAAAGGCGTTGTACTGTTTTTGGCCAAGTCTCTCGGGTTTGGGCAAGGGGCCAAACGAAGGCGGTGTGAGACAGGCGGCTGCTGGCGAGGACTTCTCCTTTGCGATCGAAGATGGTTCCTCGTACTGGGTGTTTGGGGATAATGCGCACGCGGTTGTCTTCGGCCAGTTGGAAATTACGTTCTCCCTGGACGATTTGCAAGTAAGCTAAACGAGAACCGATTCCTCCAAGCAACAGCAAGCCGATCGCTGTCATAATGAATACGGCTTGAGATAAACTGCCCACCGTCCGCTGAGTTCCTTTGCGTTCGGCTCGGGCAATGGGCGTAACCGTTTTGATGGGGCTGACTTGCGTCATAGGCTGAGAGTCAAGATGGCATTAGCCAATAAAATAACAGTATCAAGGCGAATCTATTTTAGTTTAGCAATATCAACTAATTTATCCCGTTATGGCTCAAACGTTTATTCCCGCCAATCCTGCGCTCGAAACTGCGTCCGTTCCCCTCGATGTGGAGCTGCGTCAGGTGTATAAGGTTTTTAACGGCGAACCGGCGGTTAAGGGGGTTGATTTAGGGATTCGTAAGGGCGAGTTTTTTAGTATTCTCGGACCTTCAGGCTGTGGCAAGACAACATTGCTACGCGCGATCGCGGGATTTGAAGTGCCAACGGCGGGAGAGGTTCTTGTCCTCGGACAGCCGATGAATGAGGTTCCGCCCTACCGCCGTCCGGTGAATACGGTTTTTCAAAGTTATGCTTTGTTTAATCATCTCACGGTTGCTGACAATATTGCCTTTGGTTTAAAAATTCAGAGGTTGCCCGCACTGGAGGTGGAGGCGCGCGTTGAGGAGGCTTTGGCGGGGGTGAGGATGACTGCCTTCGCCCGTCGCTATCCCAATCAATTGTCGGGCGGACAGCGCCAGCGAGTGGCTTTGGCGAGGGCCCTGGTGAATCGTCCGGCGGTGGTGTTGTTGGACGAACCCCTCGGCGCGCTGGATTTGAAGCTGCGTAAGGAAATGCAGGTGGAGTTGAGTAAGTTGCATCGGGAGTTGGGTTTGACGTTTGTGATGGTGACTCACGACCAGGAGGAGGCGCTGTCGCTGTCCGATCGCATTGCGGTTCTCCGCGCGGGACAAATCGAGCAGGTTGGGACTCCTAGCGAGATTTACGAACGCCCTCGCACGGCGTTTGTGGCTGATTTTATTGGGGATACTAATTTGTTCCAAGGGCGCGCGATCGAGCGGGAGGGAACGGTATTGAGAGCGATTTCGGACGCGGGTCTCGCGATCGCGGTTCAATCTCCCCCCTTCGATCTTCGAGATACAATTGCCATTAGCGTTCGCCCGGAAAAAATTCATTTGAGTGGGGAACGGCCCGATGGGGCGGAAAATTGTTTTGAGGGACGATTGCAGCACGTGATGTATTTGGGAACGCGCATTCAATTTGTGGTTGAATTGAACGGCGGGGAGATGCTGACGGTTGTCCAATCCAATCAAGCGGGGGATTTACCCCAACCCGATACGCCCATTTATGTGTCTTGGGCGGCAAAGGATTGTTTGGCTTTAAATTGTTATTAGTCATTAGTCATTGGTCATTAGTCATTGGTTCGTAAGCATTCAGCCATCAGCCGTCAGCCGTAGAGACGTTTCATGAAACGTCCCTACTTAAAACAAATCTGGAACGGGAGAATTGAAAGTTGAGAAACTTTAGAGAATTGAAAGTATGGGAAAAAGCTCCTATGCTTACGTTATCCATTTAGCTGAAAGCTGAAAGCTGACGGCTGAATGCTTACATTGGTTCTAAAACCTAAAACCTAAAACCTAAAACCTAATTCCGTTTTTCATAGTATTGTTGATGGTCTGGGGTCGCTAAATAATAGTCGGAGGCGGGCTGAATCTGGGTTACAATAGCTTTGTCGTAGCGGTTCGACTGCTGCAATTTGACCTTCGAGCGTCGCGCCCTTTGTTCTTGTTCGGGAGTATGGTAAAAAATAACCGACCGATATTGTTCGCCGCGATCGGGACCTTGGCGATTTAAACTGGTGGGATCGTGACAGTCCCAGAATGTTTCTAATAGTTTTTCGTAGGAAACAACGTTGCGATCGTATTCAATTTGAACCACTTCCGCATGACCCGTCACCCGCGCCACAACGTCCAAATAAGAAGGGTTTGGCCAATGTCCCCCCATATATCCCACGGAAGTCGAGTTGATGCCCTCAACCTTCCGAAAAGCGGCTTCTACACCCCAAAAACAGCCCGCTCCAAATGTTGCTTTTTCCATTTTGAATTCGTTAATTCGTTAAGCCGACAAAGATTTAAATTATTCATTATTCACTATTCATTATTCATTAATAATTACTCTTCTTCGTCCATATTCGGCGAACTACCGAAGCGAGGTTGAGAGGGAATTGCGGCGACAATGGCATCAATCACCTTTCCCACTGGCACAACTTCCAGCCCCAAATCGTCGGCAAAGGTTTGTCCTTTGGGAACAATTGCCCGTTTAAAGCCCAATTTCGCCGCTTCTTTAAGGCGGAGTTCCATTTGCGACACCAGACGCACTTGTCCGCCCAATCCCACTTCGCCAATAAGGACGGTGCGCGGATCGACAATGCGATCGCGAAAACTGGCAACTAAGGCAATGGCCACCCCCAAATCGGCTGCCGGTTCTGCAACGCCCAACCCCCCGGCTGATGCGACATAGGCATCCAACTTAGAGAGGGGAACGCCCACTCGTTTTTCCAACACGGCTAAAATTTGTTGCAGGCGGCTGTAATCGACTCCTGTGGTCGAACGCCTGGGAGAAGTGTAACTCGTGGGACTGACTAATGCTTGCAGTTCCACTACCAACGGACGAGTCCCTTCGCAAGCGACAACGGTGGAAGTTCCGGGTACGAATTCGTCGCGACTGCCCAAAAATAACTCGGAAGGATTGGCGACTTCTTGCAACCCGTGTTCCACCATTTCAAAAATGCCAATTTCGTGGGTCGAACCAAACCGATTTTTAACCGATCGCAATAAACGATGGGAAGCATAGCGATCGCCTTCAAAATATAATACCGTATCGACTAAATGTTCGAGAACCCTCGGCCCCGCGATCGCGCCTTCTTTGGTCACGTGACCCACAATTAACAACGTAATATTTTCCCGCTTCCCCACCTGCATCAGCGCCGACGTACACTCGCGCACCTGGGCCACCGAACCGGGTGCAGAACTCAACGACGCAAAATAAAGGGTTTGAATGCTATCAATGACCGCCACTTGCGGCTTCAGCGACTCTAATTCCCGCAAAATTTCTTCTAAATCCGTTTCGGGCAAAACATAAAGATTGGGGTCGGTGCTTTGAGACTCCGCCGCCTTCCCGTTGCTTGTTTCCGCCTCCGCAGATGGCGTTATTCCCACGCCCAAACGTGCCGCGCGCAACTTCACCTGCTGTCCCGACTCCTCCGCACTCACATAGAGAATGCGGTGATTTTGACTTTTAGCCAATTCGTTGGCAGTTTGCAACAAAAGGGTTGATTTGCCAATTCCAGGATCGCCGCCGATCAAAACTAACGACCCCGGTACGATTCCCCCACCCAATACGCGGTCTAACTCCTCGTAACCCGAAGGGAAGCGCAGTTGGACATCCTCGGCAATTTGGGAAAACCGTACCGATAGCCGAGCTTCTGGGGTTCCCGTCGCGCGCCGGGAACCTCGCGACCTCGACTGCCATCCGCCGCGATTCGCCCCTCCTGCGGTTTCCGGGGTCAACAGTTGCTCTTCAAGAGAGTTGTACGTTCCGCAGGTGGGGCACTTGCCAAACCACTGGGGGGAGTCAGCCCCACATTCGTTGCAGACATAGGTAGTGCGCGATTTAGCCATGTTTTTGCTCTAGGCAGCCGGTGTCAATACTTTATAATGGGAAACAAAGTTTCATAAACCGAACCGATTTTTTAAAAAACTTAACAATTAAGCAAATCTTAAAAACTCCGAGATTCAGGAGGGAATCCCTAGATTAGGCTTTGATCTGCCTTCCGAACGCGATATTCTAGAAAAGCCACTTTGGGCCACTTAACTTAAACATTTGTAATTGACTGTAAAAAAAGGAGCGTAGAATTAAAATTGGAAACTCACAAAGAGAAGATTTTAGTTGTTGATGACGAAGCCAGCATTCGTCGAATTTTAGAAACGCGCCTCTCAATGATTGGGTACGATGTTGTCACCGCCGCCGATGGAGAGGAAGCCATTTCGACGTTTCGCAACGCCGATCCCGATTTAGTTGTTCTCGACGTGATGATGCCTAAACTGGACGGGTATGGGGTCTGCCAAGAACTGCGCAAAGAATCTGATATCCCTATTATTATGCTAACAGCCCTTGGCGACGTTGCCGATCGCATTACGGGCTTAGAGTTAGGCGCGGATGATTACGTCGTCAAACCCTTTTCGCCCAAGGAGTTAGAAGCGAGAATTCGTTCGGTTCTGCGGCGAGTGGAAAAAAATGGCAGCCCCGGAATTCCCAGTTCGGGGGTGATTCAGGTGGGGTCGATTAAAATTGACACCAACAAGCGACAAGTGTACAAAGGAGACGAGCGCATTCGCTTGACGGGGATGGAGTTTAGTTTGCTCGAATTATTGGTCAGTCGGTCGGGGGAAGCCTTTTCGCGCTCGGAGATTTTGCAGGAGGTGTGGGGTTATACGCCCGAACGCCACGTCGATACCCGCGTTGTGGACGTTCATATTTCCCGCCTGAGAGCCAAACTGGAAGACGACCCGAGCAATCCCGAGTTGATTTTAACCGCCAGAGGAACGGGATATTTGTTTCAGAGGATACTCGAACCGGGCGAAGAAAAGTAATCTCGTTCCTGTAGAGGGGAGTGTGCGTATCCGTGCTTCCTCAAAATTGGATTGAAAAGCCAACGGCAACCCGTCAGTAGCCCTCGGTCTTACTTTAACCCCTAGCTGCGATCGGCGCGTCGCGCTCGGTGCCAACAGAAGCGGTCGATCGAATCAAGGGATTTCGGCGCGATCCCAGCTTTAATCCGACTCTTCCGCTACACCCAAGGGGGGTGAGTTTGACTGACTTTTGCTGTCATCGAGATACGAAAAAGTTGCGTCAGGTTTAAACGCTGATTCTTTAAATTAATTCATCCAAATTTCCGAATTTTTCTGAAAATTGAAAGAAATCCCAAAACAACAAAAACTACGATAAACTTCTAACGCTTCAAGGCGATTGTCCTAGTCAATGGGGGGTCTAAAAACGGCTAAAGCTTTAACGTTTCTATGGGGTCAATTGGATGCCTGCAATTTGTAGATCGACCAAGACTTTGGATTTTGGGTATAATATCCTATAATTGGGTGTAATTGAGTAAACTTAGGTAGAGATGGCGGCGCGATCGCGCAATCGATCCGTCCTTCGCGATCGCGTCACTGAGCGGCATTCCCCTCGGTGCCCCCTTAAAAGAGCGGCAGCAACACAATCGTAAATCCGTTAAATCAGGTGCAGAGGTCTAGATGAGTTTTGAAAGCGACAGCCAACAATGCTTAGACAAATTAATCTGGGCAACCCGCGAACTCCAGATAGACATCGATCGGCACCAACTCTCTAAGATTGCCGATTTGATCGTCCAAACCATGACCGGGCCCTGGCGATATTTTCACACCCCCGAACATATTTTCGAGGTGGGAGGATCGGAAAATGCCATCGAAGTTTTGGCAGCCCTTTTTCACGATCTGGTATACGTTCAAGTTGACAAAAGCGTCAACTTCAATTTAACTTATTATATTTCCCCCTTTATTCGACAAGTTAAAGAACAACTCTATATTCGCGAAGCCGCAGAACTGCCCCAAGACGCGATGGGTCAAATGGTCATGGATGTCTTCGGTTTCGCTCCGGGAAAAGCCCTCTCCCCCTTTGCCGGACAAAATGAATTTTTGAGCGCTTTAATTTGCGCCAAAGTTCTCGAACCCTTTGCACAAATCGGCTTGATTCTCAAACTGGTTGCCTGCATTGAAGCCACAATTCCGTTCCGATTCCCTTCAAAGGAAGGATTGACGGCGAGCGAGCAATTGTACCGGCGATTGAAAGAAGCCAACGACAAATATAGCGCCCACTTGAGCGGGGAAGAAATTTGTCAAACCGTTCGACAAGCAGTACGGATGTCCAATCGCGACGTGGGAAGTTTCGCCAATCCCAGTTCGGCACAATTTTTAGATGGAACCTGGAGTTTACTGCCGGAAACCAACCACAATTTACAAAACTCGGCTTCTTACACCGTTCATGAGTATCGGGTAGCGTTGCAGAAAATGGAAGGGTTTATGAATTTTCTCAAACCCGAAGTCATTTTCCAACAGTTTGATGGCGAACCTGACGATCGAAGGTATCAAGAATTATTAAAGCGAGCGGGTCGCAATTTAGAGATTTCAAAATTGTACTTGGGATGCAAACTCTATACGATCGCGCTCCTCGAAGCGCTGTCGTTGCGCGTGGGAACGGACATTCCCCTGTCAACGATGATGGGAGAATCGGGGGAACGCGATCCTGAAGATAGTTTTTCAGTGGAGAAGCTTGAAAACTTCCTTCCCAAAATCGACAACCCGCATCACCCCAAAACCGATGCCGAACATGAGGTTTTAAACTTATTGGAAAAGGGGCGAACGAGAAGTTCGAGTTACGATATCAAAAACTCTCCCCTCACCACTTTTATCGTTAAGTTAGTTGGGTTTGACACGATTCGGGGCTCCCTTGCTCGATCGAAAGCGTTTTTCGACAATGAAATTTCAGGAGAAGAATTCTTAGGGGGTTGCAATCCTGAAGTAAGGGGAATTGTCACCGACTCGTTGGCGAAGCTTTTTGAACGGCGTAAAGCGGCATTGGTGCAAGCCAATTAAATCAGTGAATCGGTAGTTTTTTCGACTTTGGGATATCGCTTGAAAACAACATCAGGTAACCAAAGTCTCCAGTGGTAAGCGGGACTAATCAGACTCCACCACAGGAGCGTTACCTCGCAATTAAAGACGATATCCTTTCTTAATAAATGCCCATTTTGAAAGAGATGCAACAACAATTCGTACAAATCTTTCAGAAAATAGAGGGGAATAATAGGGATTCGTTGCCAGGTGGCAAATCGAAGAGCCCGAAAAGGATATCGACCTAAGCCAACGCCTTTGAATAAACGAATTAAATATTGCCGTTCCAGTCGTCGGGCTGGAATTTTGTGATAAATTTGCATTTCAGGATTGTGCCAAATTTCCCAACCCGCCTTCCTGATATAGGTCAAAGTTTCGATGTCTTCCCCTTTCCCCCTCAAAGATTTGCCTTTCACGCCAGCCAACACTGGAGTTGTAGGAACGGCATCTAACCATACCTGCTTGCGAACAACTAACCCTGCGCCTGCCGGAAAAACCCAGTCTTTGCGTCGATTGTAACAAAAGGCAGTTTTGCCGCGATCGACAATCGCCAAAAAAGAGGCAATGCGTTTAAAATTAGGGGGCGGTTCGAGTTCGTATTGACCTTGAATGCAACTTCCGTAGGCCCCAACACGGGGGTGACAGCGACCAAAGCGTTCGACTGCTGCGATCCAAGTTTCCGTTGGGAGATTGTCATCGTCGAGAAAGGCAATGAGTTTGCCCCGAGCCTGCGCGATCGCCTTTCTACGTGCGTAGGCAAGTCCTTGCTGCGCTTCAAAACTCCCAATAAGGGGGACATCCACAGACCAATTTTCCTGAAATTGGCGAATAATCCTTGAGGTTTCATCGGTACTATTATTGTCCACAACCAAGACTTCCCAAACAAAAGACTCAGTTAAAATTTGACCCCGCAGACATTCTAGTACATCGGGCAATCGGTCGGCACCATTATGGGTACAAATTGCTACTGTTAAGTCCATAAAATCCCCTTAATACCGGCTCCCTAGAATTATACATACCGATGGAGACAAATTGACTGCCTCGTTCAAACTTGCAACCCGCGCGATCGCAAGTTCTTTGACTTTTTGGCGATTGACTTTCCCCTGACTGTTGCGCGGCAATTGGGCAACTTTAACCCAATGTTTTGGTTGCTTGAATTTACTAATTTTAAGCTTTAGACTTGCTTGCAGTTGGGAAATCGAGTCCTTCTCATCTGTGGGGATGCAAACTGCGGTTACGACTTCTCCCCAAGTTTCGTCAGGCAAACCCACAACGCATACATCGCTTACCCATTGCGTCGCTAAAATCGCCGCTTCGACTTCCGTTGGAAAGACGTTTTCTCCTCCCGTTATAATTTTAGAGCTATTGCGTCCAATAATATGTAAATATCCGCCATCATCGAAATATCCTAAGTCGTCTGTGAGGTAAGGAGAAGTAAAATTGGCATCGGGGGGATAATAGCCCAAACAGAGAGATTGAGACGCGATCGCAATTTTCCCCAACTCTCCCTCGTTAGTCTTTAAAATTTTAACAGAAGCATGGGGTAAAACTTGACCGCTGCTATTATTTCCTAGCAAAAAATCATCGGGTTTCAGCGTGACAATTTGAGACGCTGTTTCGGTCATTCCGTAGGTTGGCGCGAGTCGAATTCGAGAGTTTCTAGCTGTTTCAAGTAACTCTGTCTGCGTCGGTGCACCTCCAACTAAAACGGTGTCGAAATGAGATAGCCATTGAGGATCGCTGTTCAAAAAAAATTGCAATTGCGTGGGGACGATAGAAATGAAAAATTCTTTGGGGGTGAAGGAAATCGCATGGTTTGTTTTTAATTCTTTATAAGCGCGAAAATAAAAGACCCCTTTAGTAATAAAAGAGCGTAAAAATTGCATTAAACCACTGACATGGTAAAGAGGTAGAATGCAAAAAGAATTGACTTTTTTTACATTAAAATAATTCAAAAATCCTAAGATAGAAGCTTTCAACGTTTGCCAACTATGAAGACAAAATTTAATTTCTCCCGACGTTCCACCTGTGGGAATTGCGATTAAGTCTTCAAATTGTAAGTAGCTCTCTTTAGGCAATATTATTGGTCTCGAGCAATGTTTTGTTTCGCTTTTGTTTGTTTTCGTTGAATTTCCAAAGATTAAGTCCGGTTGAATCATTTCCCAAACTTGGTGCCATTCGCGATCGCGCCAATCGGGATTGCCTAAAAATAAAGGCGATCGCGCGGCAACAGCAGCCATGAAAATCGATAAAAAACGAAAGGGATCGGATTCGGCTAAAAGAATAACGGGTGGCGTTTTAAACTGTTGCAAATACTGAAAATATTCTTGAGTTTGTTGGTAGAAGGAGGAATTGTCCCAGCCGATTATGCGATCGCGATCGCAATAGTCCTGTAAATCTTTAAGAATGAATTCGTTACTTTCCATTTTCGACTAATTCCAAAAATTGCCATTAACTCTTTCATTAAAAATCCGCGATCGCTTGATGACGCAAATGTGTAATTAATTTTATGTTACTGGTAACTGGTCGATCGCACGCCCGTAAGCCAATAAGTCATCATTTCCCCCTTCCCCTTAACATAAATAAAACCGCGCTTTTTGAAACTGTACTTGTTTTTCAGGCGCTCGTAGGTTCCAGCATTCACTTGAATTTTACCCGGTTTTCCCGAAGATTCCATGCGCGAAGCCACATTAACCGCATCTCCCCAAAGATCGTAAATAAACTTCTTCGTCCCGATAGTACCAGCAACGACAGCACCGGTATTAATTCCGATACGCAACTTAATATCCTCGCCATGCTGAGTTTGAAAACGAGCGATCGCGGCCAGCATTTCCAGAGCCATTTGCGCAGTCGCCTCGGCATGGTCGGTGCGAGGAATGGGCAGTCCCGCCGCCACCATATAAGCATCGCCAATGGTCTTAATTTTTTCAAGTCCCAACTCAGAAGCCAAAGCGTCAAAGGCCGAAAAAATCTCATTGAGAAGACCCACCAACTCAATAGGAGATAGGCGAGAAGAAAGGGGCGTAAACCCCACGATATCCGCAAACAGAATCGTCACATCATTAAACTGATCGGCAATGGCCGAAGAATCCTGTTTGAGCCGATTGGCGATCGCTTCGGGTAAAATATTCAACAAAAGCCGCTCCGACTTCTCCTGTTCGAGACGGAGTGCCTCCTCCGCCAACTTGCGATCGCTAATATCGCGCGCCACCAAAATCGCCGTTTCATTGGACAGCGGCGAAATCGTATCGGCAAACCAAACCTGTCGCTGACCGATGGACAAACTATACTCAATAGTCACCGTCGTCTGATTAAAAATCGCTCGCTTAATACTATTAAGAATCAAATCCGCTTGTTCCAAGGGCAAATCATCGTGAAGTCTTCGACCCACCAATTGGTCGAGGGACCGGTACCAGTTTGCCGAATTGGTCGGAATCGCATTAATACAGCGACCGGCAACATCGCGAACCGTCACCACATCCGTCATCGCCGCAAACAGCGCCTTCATTTCCGCCTGCACCTTTTTTTGTTGCAGCGCCGTTCCCAACTGCATTGCCACCGCCTTAACCAACTCCCGCCACCGCTTATCTTCGAGGCGAAAGTCGAGGGTGAAGAACACCAACACCGCCAAAACCGAGGGAGGAGAAGCCAAAGCCTCCTCCGATTCTTCCCCCAAATGCCAATTGCGCGCGGCGGCGATCGGAACGCTAAAAGCCGCCTTAAAACCGCACTCCATTGCCAGTTCGAGTCTCAGCAGCACGTCATCAATAGCGCTGAGATCCGACACCCACAACGGTTCCCGACTCGTCCAAACCTTTCCCGGCACCCCCTCGTCGGGTAGAAAAGAAAGAACCTCGCTGTATTCGCGGAATTGTACAATTGTCTCGGCTATTTCCGGTTCCACGCCCTTCGACTGGCAATACCACCGGGGATTGCACTCCAAAACCGAACCATCGTCAGTGGGAACCCAGGCCTCGCCATAAACCCAACCCGTGGTTTCGCACAACTGCTCGAGGGCCACTTCTAAGGCCGTATCGAAATCCGGTGCGGCGTTAATAGCTTGGCTGGTATCGAGCAACAGTTGAACCTCTTCTTCAACCGCTTTGCGATCGCTGATATCCTGATGAGACCCCACCATGCGCAGCGGATTTCCCTCACTATCCCATTGCGCTTGTCCCCGCGCCAGCACCCACTTATAACTGCCATCCTTGCAACGCAGACGGTACTCGACGCTGTATTGGGGGGTTTTGTGGCTCAAATGCGATCGCACCGCTTCTATGGCGTGCGGGCGGTCTTCTGGGTGAATTAAACTGTGCCACGTCTTGAAACTATAGTTCAATTCTCCTTCCGCGTAGCCCAGCATTTCCAGCAGGCGGTGGGAAGCAAAGGCTTCTCCGGTAGAAACATCCCAATCAAAAATCCCATCTCCCGTACCGCGTAGGGCCAACTCCCAGCGTTCCTCCGCCGCGTGGAACGCATCTTCTGCCTTAATGCGGGCTGTAATATCGGTAATAAAGCCTTCGAGGTACAACAACTCCCCATCAGCAAAAATGCCCCGACCTTGCTCCCACACCCACTTCAACTCCCCCGCAGCCGTAAAAATGCGGTAGGTCATCTCAAAGGAAGTTTGCGCGTCGAGGGCGTTTTGGATTGTCGTTCGGACAACTTCGCGGTCGTCGGGGTGAGTGAGTTGGTTGTAGGTGATAGTTCGCTCGACGGTGAAATCTTCCACGGAGTAACCCGTCAGCACGGAGCAACCCTCGCTGATAAAGAGAATGGTGCTATCTCGGTCGTTGAGAAAACGGTAGGCAATGCCCGGAAGATTTTTCATCAGCGTCGAGAGGGTGCGCTGACTTTCAGCCAGGGCTGTTTCAGCCATTTTGCGTTCTACCACTTGTTGCTGGAGTTGGGCGTTGAGCCGTTGGAGTTCGCGCGACTTCTGTTCGTTGAGCCAGGTTTGTTGAATGCCTTCGCTTACCTCCCCCAGCAAGTCAATGACCGCCTGCACTTTGCTGAAACTGAGTTCTTCCACCCCCAACCAAGGCAGGGGTTTAATGGGACTTTCCTTACTCCAAACCGTTTCAAATTGACCGCCAGGGACGACGCGACCGATATGGCAATGTTTCCAAACGTGATGGTTGGGTTCGATGCGCACCGAGCCCCCGGGAGCGACAAAACTCTGACCGATGGCGGCTGCTCGCACGCGCTCGACTTCAAAGGATTGAGCGGTTTCGACGGCTTGTTTCCAGAGGTAAACTTGGAAATAGGCGGCTTCGATGGGGTCGGAGGTGACGCGATTGGAGCCATAGCGATCGCGGAAATTGCGTACAAATTCCCGATTTTCGGGGGTATCGAGACTTTGAAAGTAGCTCCAACTGGCATAGTGACCGATGGCTGCTTCGCCTATGATTTGCAATTCGGCTTCGGCAACGCTGACGGCGACGATGGGAATCTCGGAGGCTGTCAATCCGGCTTCTTGATACTGACGGTAAAAGGCGAAGTTACTATCGCCATTGAGGGTGTTGAAGACGACATCGGGGTTTAATTGAGCGATGAGGGCGATTATTTCAGTAAAATCTGCTACACCTAACTCGACATATTTCTCGGCGACAATTTCGCCTCCCTGTTGTTTGAGTTGCGCCTGAATCAATTTATTCGCCGTGCGCGGAAATACATAGTCCGAACCCAGTAAGAAGAAGCGCTTTCGCCGTTGTTGCAGCAACCAAGTCACTGCCGGTTCCACTTGTTGGTTGGGACAAGATCCCGAGTAGAATATATTGGGAGAACTTTCGAGTCCCTCGTACTGAATGGGATACCACAGCAACGCATTCTCTTGCTCGAAAACCGCCTTCACTGCCTTGCGCGTTGCCGAAGTCCAGCACCCAAAAACCGTCGTTACGCCTTGGTGTTGGAGCAGTTTTTGCGCCTGACGCTCAAATTCTGCCGCATTGGAAGCCCCATCGACCACGACGGGTTTAATAATTTTACCAAGAATTCCCCCACATTGATTGATTTCCGCGATCGCCATCAAAGTTGCATCGATCGTCGGTTTCTCGCTCAATGCCATCGTACCGCTTTGAGAATGCAGAATCCCAACTCGGACTTGCGACGCAGAAGAACGTTGCTGAACAGACGACATACCTTCAAGTTAAGGAGCTTTCTTCACCAAGATAACTGAAGTTTAAGCATATCGCTGTTTTCCTTACAATACAGCCTCCCATCATACAATACGATGCAACTTGTGCATAATTCCGTTCGTTCGTTCGTTTGTCCGTTCGTTCGTTCGTTCGTAGTGAGTGCTTTAGCACTCATCCCCTCTGTTCGTCCGTTCGTAGTGAGTGGTTCGCCACTCATAAAATTCAAATACAAAAAAGATTAAAAATCCACTATCTTTCCTCCCACACTCCTCGCCACCACTGTTCGACTCGACTATTACTCGCCTCAACTTTCTCTTGAATGTCCGCAATATCCCAACCCGTCAATCGAGCGAGGGTTTGAACTTCTTCTTCTTGCCTTTCTGCAACTCGTTGTCGATAACCTGAAGCGGCATCGCACTCGATTTCACCGCGATAAGGATGGCGAATGATATAGCGTCCCTGAAAATTCTCTCGGTTTCCTGTTTCTTGGAAGCGTAAATCTTCGGGGAAGGTGTTGCGAGTATAGCGGACGTGCAGGCGAGTAATAAACACATTATTTCCTTGTCCTCGATTGTTAGAGTTTTGGGGCAACCAAAACACTCCCGCTTGCTTCAACTCTTCAGGAGTTAAAGGGTTCGCCGCACAAGGATCGCACCATCCCATATCCCAAGCATATTCGAGAAAAGCGACTCTTTTATTTTCTTTTTTATGAGCCGTTTTGAACATCGCTTTATAAAATTCGCTAAACTCCTCTTTGACAAATTCAGGAATTTCCACATCGGCTGGAATTTTAACGGTGCGATAGTTAGTTAATTCAGTTTGTCCTTTGGGCGATAACAAGTAAACAATTAAATCTTGTTCGTTTTGCCCGTTAATTGTTCCCAAGCGAATGGGTAGCATAAATCGAGAAGATTCGTAGGCAATTTGTAAAGGACGCAAGGATTGAAATTCGCTTTCTTCAAATTCCTCTAGGTTCACCTTAGCGACGAAGAATTTCATGTCGTCGCGAATATAAGGTTGTAACAATTGACTGGCACCCGCTGGGATTTTATAGTCATTTTGTCGCAGCCAAGTTTCCAGTCCGTCGGATTCTTTTGCTGACAAAATTAGGATATCGTATTCGCCTACTGTAAATTCTTCTTCAACTGTTACGCCGAGAGCATTGTCTATTGAGCGATCTGCACTTTCCTGTAGCGTCATGTCTCCCACGGGTGCTGGTGCTGCTCTTGGCAAAAGATCGGGTTGTTGGCAAGGATTAGAATCGAAATATTCTACCAATCGCGGCGCGCTAAAATTGTCGAGACGTTGGATAATTTTTGGTTCGCCGACTCGCACTTGTTCTTCAGTTAACACGACAGGAACGGGAACAACTAGAGCAAAATCTTTGACTTCGCCTTGATAGTCATTTGCCATTGTGAGGATGGTTCGTTCTCCATCCCGCGCGATGATAACTTGGGAGGCTTGATTGTACAAACTGGTGTCGGCTTTTGCCACATAAAAGCCGCAAAATGCGATCGCGGGCGGGACAAATCCGACCAGCGCGACTATAGTAATTAGGACAAAGAGGAAACTTCGTACTCTTTTCATCGTCATCTCCTTATGGCATTGATAACCCTTTTGGACGCGGCTCGAGTCGCGTCTTTACTGCAATTGGGGGAGTTTGGGCAGCGTTTTGACGTTCCAAGTAAATCTTTCGGAGTGCCAAAGTTCGTCGAGGACGACGGTGAGGGGAGAAATTGCGAATAAAGCCCAAAAGATGGCTGTGGTGAGGTAAAATTGGTGCTGGAGGATGAAAGCGACCCACGCGATCGCGATCGCCCAAATTCCACGACCGATGCGCGCATTGGGCATCGAACGAGGATCGGTTAACATAAATAGTGCAAATAACAGCAAGCTGCCACTCATCAGGTGATGGACGTAAACATCCCATCCCTGTCCCAGCCAGAGGGTACGCAGCGCTTCTAAACCAGCGTAGGTGGCGAGAAAGGTAGCAGATGTGTCCCAGCGTCCAACTTTTTGCAGCACAATTCCGCCCGCACCGGCAAACAGCAGTAAATACCACCAGTCCGTCCCCCACTGTCCGGGGGAAACCCATGCGTCCTGCGTGAAAATGAGGCTGGCAATAATACCGAAGTTGGCAGGGTTGAAGAAATGCTTTTCCCGGTAGCGGAAGAGAAATTTACTAGCAATAGCCAGACATCCCGCAAGAGCCATTGTCTGCCAATTATTCGCCCTTAGCAACAAGCATAACCCCAAACCGGTAATTAGGGCGCTGCGGAGGGAGGAAATGGGGAAATTCTTAGCGTTTGCTAGGAAAGCAGCAACGGGATGACGGGGAAAAGGCTTGAACCTCGAACTCTGTACGGACGTTTTATAAAACGTCCCTACCCCTGAACTCAACTGATGGGATGAGAAGGGGGTAAAAAGGGAAGGAATTTGACGGTTTTGTTGGAAGTAGGGTTGAACAACCGCAAACAACCATTGGGTTAACAGGCAACTAAGGATGGCAACCAGCATCAGTTCGGGTTTCAGCGTCCAGTCCCGCGTGCTAATGCCTAATACGAGAAAGGTTGAAAGGAAGAGAATCTGGTGGTCTCGGGCATCTTTGAACATGGCAATTAATGCGCGATCGCGCGTCTGCTCGTACTCTATATTTATTTAGTATGTCTGCTACTCTGTCCCTTTGTTCCTATGGTTACATTTTATGTAACAATTTAGGCAGAGCGCGGGATACAAAAGAATTCAGCAATCTCCCACATCTCACTGATTAATTTTTCGTTGAAGTTTATAAACTCTTTACTAAAAATTCGTACTTCTTCCTTAAAACTTCACGAATCTGGGGTTGAAATCGGGTTGGTACGCATATTGGTGCGACGGAATTTCTGCTAGGTGCTGGAGGAAAAAGGAGAAGTCATTATTCATTTTCATTATTCATTATTCATTGCGAACAAAGCTGTTTCTACCGACGTTCCCGAACCCTCTTCTCTCCTCAGTTTGTTGGCGATGGGCGCTTTGGGCGCTGGCTCGCTGGTTAAGTCCAAAAAAGGTGAAAGTGTCCGTTGAAAGAATTGTTTACGGCATTAAAATAAAGTACGCGATCGGTAAATTTTTCAGTCTGTTTTAACAACGTAGTAGGGACGTTCAATTAAACGTCCCTACTTGTCATCAACACCCAAAACCCAATCTCTCAACTCGCCATTTTTCGACGCGACAGCAGAACCGTTGCCCCCGCGCCGCCAACTAGAATCGCTGTCCCAACTGCAACAGCTAAAGGGGTACGATTTGTAGGAGTGACTCGACTAATTGCATCCACTTCGATGCCCGTTGCTGTTGCGGGAACAGTCAAAATATCCATATGGTCGTACTCGCCAATTTCAATCCTCCAATCTCCTGGAATAGTGGGGTCGGGTTCAAAAGCAAAATTTCCCTCCTCGTCGGTGGTTCCTTCCATCCAAGGTTCCGAAGGATTATTAGGCGCATAAACCACAACCTTGGCTTCGCCAAACGGTTCTCCCGAACTAAAACCCGCTTCGATATTGAGGCGGTTGGCGGCATCTAGGGCAAAATCGGTGGCGAGGGCGTGGGCAAAGGCTTTGGTGGGCAAGCCTAAGAGGGAAATGAATGCGAGAAAAGTAAGTAAGCGAGTTTTCATCAAAATCTCCTGAGTCTGGAATCTCGTCCGATAAGGACGGCTTTTGTTGAGGTTTTGGAATCGCCGCAATTTTAAGTCGGCGAGGGAGTCAAAATCGAAATCCTTAATATTAAATTCGGTTCCATGCTTGGGTTTGGGCGAGTGTAGGGCATCCCCCAATAGAAAGATTGTTCGGGCAGATGGCACCCAAAGGAGAGAAACGACATTGATTTCAGCGGAGGCGATCGCGTTTCTTTGCTAAAATACCCCAAGCTTCCCTCACAATTCAACACCCCTCAATCTCCCCCATGTTTGATGCGCTAGCCGAAAAATTAGACGATGCGTGGAAGAAACTGCGCGGTCAAGATAAAATCTCGGACTCGAATATTCAAGATGCCCTAAAAGAAGTCCGTCGCGCCTTACTTGCAGCAGATGTCAACCTGCAAGTTGTCAAAGAATTTATCAAAGCCGTCGAAGCCAAGGCAATGGGGGCAGAGGTCATTTCTGGCGTGCGTCCCGACCAGCAATTTATCAAAATTGTCCATGACGAGTTAGTCGAAGTCATGGGGGAAACCAACGCCCCCCTCGAGCGCGCCGACCAAAGTCCCACGGTCATTTTGATGGCGGGACTCCAAGGGACCGGGAAAACCACCGCCACGGCAAAACTTGCCCTTTACTTGCGCAAACAGCAGCGCAACTGTCTAATGGTCGCGACAGATATTTATCGACCGGCGGCTATCGACCAACTCCTTACCCTGGGCCAACAAATTGAGATTCCCGTATTCGAGATGGGGACGGGAACTAACCCCGTAGAAATTGCCCGCCAAGGGGTGGAACGGGCGAGAAACCAGGGCATCGATACCGTTCTCATCGATACGGCAGGACGCTTGCAAATCGACCCGGATATGATGGCAGAACTTGCCAGTATCAAGGATGCAGTTCGACCTAACGAGACGCTGCTGGTGGTCGATGCCATGACCGGACAAGAGGCGGCGAACTTAACCCGCGCGTTTCATGACGAAATCGGCATTACCGGCGCAATTCTCACCAAAATGGACGGCGATAGTCGCGGCGGCGCGGCGCTGTCGGTGCGGCAAATTTCGGGAAAACCCATTAAATTTGTCGGTGTTGGGGAGAAAGTAGAGGCTTTAGAACCATTTTATCCCGATCGCATCGCTTCTCGCATTTTAGGTATGGGCGACGTTCTCACCCTGGTGGAAAAAGCCCAGGAAGAGATCGACATGGCCGATGCCGAACAAATGCAGCAGAAAATCCTCGAGGCGCGGTTCGACTTTGACGATTTCCTCAAACAAATGCGTTTGTTGAAAAATATGGGGTCTCTCAGCGGAGTCATGAAGTTGATTCCGGGGATGAATAAGGTTGGCGGTGCGGATTTGGAAAAGGGAGAGGTAGAACTCAAGCGCACCGAAGCAACGATTAATTCCATGACCAAGGAGGAACGTCAAGACCCAGACCTTTTGGCAAAATCCCCCAGTCGCCGCCGTCGCGTGGCAAAGGGTGCGGGGATGTCGGAACGGGATGTATCCGAGTTGGTGACGAAATTCACCCGAATGCGCGGGATGATGAAGCAAATGGGTCAAGGAGGAATGCCGGGAGGAATGGGAGGAATGCCGGGAATGGAAGGAATGTTCGGCGGCGGCGGGGCTCGAGGCCCCGGTTTTCGCGGGTATGCCGGAGGCGGGTCGAAGAAGGGGAAGAAGGCGAAGAAGAAAAAGAAGGGGTTTGGGGATTTGTAGATAGGAAATTAGTACAGTATACGTAGAGCAGACAACTCCACTCGCCAATATAACGATTCTAAGCAATTACACACAATTAGCAATATTTTTTGAAATGGACATTAGATATTTGCTATATCTTTATTATAAAGAATAATTATGTGTAATTAATTTAGTTGCTTGTGCTTATCCTTCTTCTATTCCTGTTTCTGCTGCTTGTCTCATTGCTAAAAAAGCCTCTTTTACAGGTTGACTAACCGCACTTTGAGGCTCTGCTAAAATCAAGTTTTGGTAAACTTCTAAAAATCTACTCCTCAATCGATGGAATAGATGTAGAAAGTGCCTGATAAAACTAATGCAGTCTAAAATAACAAACTCAATCCCCCCCGTTTCATGATATAAAGAGCTTGCATAATCTTGAACTCCCTGGTCGATCGCTTCGGTTGTAATGAAGATATAATTATCGATTCGTATACTACTGTCTACTAATTTTTGCAATGCTCGATCTATGTCTTCACAAGCGAGCCGCTTATTTTTCATCTCGTAGCTAGTTACTACTATATCATCTGCCAAAAGAGTAATTTCAACATCTCCCAATGCACCTGTTTGTGCGTCAGCAGCATTGTGTGCCTGTACTGGGGGGGCGACAAGCGCCCCGAAACTCAGACAAGGGAGACAAATTGACCAAATAGTGGTAAAAAAAGATAGGTCAGCTATTGTCAACAAGACCTATCTTATCA
>JAXHVQ010000067.1:22357-30661 GCA_034189065.1 Cyanobacteriota bacterium | reverse complement strand
GTTTCCAACTAATCCGATTTGACCCAATCGGTAGGGAGTTCGTCTAGGAGACCTTGCCCCATAAGGGTTTCAGCCACCAAATCGACGCACCTCTGTGAATTATAGTTTATTGCCCGAAAATTTGTCAATTTCACCCCCCTCAAACCCAGTCTGGGCAAGGCATCGACGCACCTCGACATAAGAATGCGGGTTTCAGACTTTCGGGGAGGTGCGTCGATTAGTACACCCGAACATCCTAAAAATCGCCCAAAGCTATACCAGACAAGTATTTTAGCCACTTTTTTATCTACCAATCGCTACCAATACCCCCATCGACGCACCCCCCCCTCGCGATCGCGCTGCCCGAGGGTCGAATGGCGCGTCCCGGGGTCGGTAAAGTCGTTCAAAGTCAGGTACGGCAAAGCTTCTGGCGTTTTGGAAAGGCGAATTGACTCCAATTGCCTGTTCTTCGCCACGAGTTGGAAAAAAAGGCAGCTCGCTCGGTAGACGACCGGCGGCTGCCTATCATCCTCAGAGATTGCGCTCTGAGAATCTTCTACAAGGGCCAAGGTTAGCGTTTGAGGATCGACCTTTAAATAAAGAACCTCAAACATAGATATCTTATAATATAAGGAGTATAATTTGCAGACTTTAAGGAGTGTTATTTTAGAGAGGAAATATTAATGATGGCGAGTAATGGCGAAGAAACAGAGGTACAAGTCTCCCCACCACGAGTACGGGGAGGAGAAGAAAAAACTTTCGTTAACGGTAACCGAGACGGGCTCGATAGGATTCCGAGCGATCGCGAAAAATTTGGGCATCAGCGTGTCGAAGCTAGTCGAAGAGATTGCCCGAGGCAACGTAACCCTAGACGGACATCCCACCGAAAAACGACTACTGGGGGAATTCTGCACCGGTTGATTCGTGGCACTGAGGATCGACTGGTACAACTCAAAGCGGAAATTGTCAGGCTGGAGGAAGATTTGGCTGAGTTTTATCAGCTCGAGGAGGATTTGGAACGCAGAGTCGTTGAAAATCCTCGTTCCCCGGACGAACCCAAACCCGAAGGCGAAGACGATGCAAACGCTGAATAACGGTGCCAACGACTGGGACTCGATCGCGATCGCGATCGGGTTTTCTTTTTGCCGGACTTACAGTGCCTTGGGCTGTATCATAGTACAATCGATTAACGAGGCGCATGGTGGGCATTGCCAAGGGTGAGAGAATTTGTTGAATCCAGCTTTTGAGCGGCAATTCCTACCCTACAAAATACTTATCGCCTTTCTCAAGTATGTGATACCAAATCCGCGCCCATCTCCCCATCTCCCCATCTCCCCATCTCCCTCACCCCAACTTACGCGATTCCCACAGTCGCCCCACACCATACACAATAAATCCAGCCAACATTCCCGGTAAAACCTCGTAAATCGAACCCGAAAGTTTAAACACTCCATTCCACAACGCAGCGCAGGCAATACCCCCAATCATCATCGCCACGCCAACCGAAGAACTTACCGGAAATCTCCACACTCGCAGGATCAAAATCGGTCCCAACCCCGAAGCGAGGGCAGACCAAGCAAATACCCCTAAAGCAAACATATTTTTATCGCTGGCGAGGGCAATTCCTAAGATAATAGCCGTAACAATCAGCGTTCCAATTTTCGCTAATTTATAAGAATGAGCCATTCCCGGAAATAAATCTTGGGTTAAAGCAGCCGAACAAGAGAGAATTTGAGAGTCTGCTGTGGAAATCACGGCAGAAAATATACCCGCCAGAATCACGCCAACTAGGATAGCAGGTAACAGCGCGATCGCGAGTTTGGGTAATGCCAATTCTGGGTCGCCTCCATCTAATCCCGGCAGTAACACCCTCGCACTCAACCCGACAATGACAGCCGCCGTCGAGAAAATAATATAAGCAATTGCGTAAATATTGCGGGCCAACCCCATCTTTTCCGGGCGATTGAGTACCATTGCCCGAACCATAATATGGGGTTGACCGACAACTCCTATTCCCGCCGCTATCCAACTCAGCATAAACAATCCAAAGCCGTATTGAATATCTTGAGGGATGGGGTCAATCAACGCGGGATCGATGGCTCTCAATTGCTGCCAAAGTTCCCCAAATCCACCGCAACTTTCGACCGCAATAACCAACAGCAAGATCATTGCGACCATCATTAATATAGACTGGAGCGTATCCGTCCAAATCGAAGCCCGAATCCCGCCAGAAAAACAATAGGTTACGACAATAATTGCACCTAAAATAATGCCCCAATTATAGTCCCAGCCGAAGATAGCATGAAGCGCTTTGCTTCCGGCTAAAAATTGGGCGGCTGCATAGGCTCCTAAAAATGCAATGGTAATAATAGCCGACACAACAGCAATGGAGCGATTCTTTTGAGGACCCAACGCGAGAAATTCTCCAATAGTTTCTGAAGATGTTTCCTCAGAGAGAATTCGGAGAGGTTTATGAATCACAAACCAAGCTAAATAATCGCCAAGAAACCACCCAACTAACAGCCACATTGAGGAGATTCCTACTTGATACGTCCAGCCAATCATGCTGATAAACATTCCGCCGCTGTGAGCGGTTGCAAAGGCAGATAGTCCGGTGAACCAGGGATTCACATCGCGATTCGCCAATAAGTAATCTGCCGTTGTGTTTTTGGCACGAGATGCTGAATAAATTCCGACTCCTGTAAAGAGTAACAGGAAAGCAATGAAGCTAAAAATAATTGCTAATTTATCTAGCACAAGTAGATGGTTTGTGAGGGATAATATTTATCAATTAATAATTAATAATTGATGAATTGAATCTAATATCTCTGCGCAAAGGAAGAAAAGAACACACGCAGTCGTAGATTTCACGGGGCTTACAAGGTAAAGAGAGGTAATTATTCATTATTCATTATTCATTATTCCGAGGTTTCGTCGTTTAACTCGATTTAGTATGACGAGCGGTAATAACGGTATGGACGTTTCCCCTGGGATTAAAATCGCCTTTAACCGTAATTTCGAGGGGATCGCAAGCGGCGACAAAATCATCGAGAATTTGATTGACCGTTTCTTCGTGAGAGATGTAGCGATCGCGGTAACTATTAATATAAAGTTTAATGGTCTTTAACTCCACAACCAACTCATCGGGACAATAGACAATCTCGATTGTGGCAAAGTCTGGATAGCCTGAAAAAGGACATTTGCAAGTAAATTCGGGCAGCGTTACCTCAATATCATACTTGCGTCCAACGCGAGGATTGGGAAACGTTATTAATTTTCCTTCCTCAATAGCGCGTTCCCCATATTTGATCGATTCATTCATCGCAATTTTTTATATCTTCCCGTCAAAAGAGGTAATTATTCATTATTCATTATTCACTATTCATTATTCACTATTCATTATTCCGAAATGAATCCCCTTCCCAGTCGGGACAATGACGACCGTCCCAACCATAAGGGTGCATTCCACAAACGAGCAAGTTGCCGCTGTAGGCGCGACCGTGATAGTGACGACACCCCATACAAGCGGGATTGCGATCGTGGGTGGCATCGACTTTGTAGCCCATTGGCGGTTCAAAATCATCGGCGATCGCGTCAAATTCTGTATAAACAATAACAATTGGTTCAAAAAGATCCTCTAAACCGTCTAAAAACTCGTCGAGGTCTTCCTCAATGGAGTCTTTGACCTGAGTAGCGGCCGTTTCGATCGCCTCGCCCATCTCTTGAAAAAATTGTTCGACTTCCGCCGTCACGGTATCGAGTAAATTAAATAAATCTTTTGACCAATCGTCCATTCTCAACAATTAACTCATAATCATTCTTTAAGTTAACCGATTTTATCCCAGATTTCTCGAGACGTGACGTAATATTAAGACCATTGTTTTCATCAATCTTTCTGAAGGCGACGCAATTCGTCTTGCAACGCCTCGACTTGTTGTCGCAAGCGGTCGGCGTTTTCATCTTCTGCCTGGGATGGGGAGGAACCGGTCGAGGGGGGGTCTTCATCCAGGATTTCGATGCGACGGGGTTGCCGGGAATGTTCTTCGGTTGTCGAGGATTCGACGGGTTCTTGCTGAGCGCGTTCCATCAGATCGTCTACAAATTTGCTGGCTTCTTCGGCAGTCATTTCTCCCCGTTTGACCATTTCGTCGGCGAGTTTCTGCGCGCGATCGCGTAATTCTTGAAATTTAGTATTGGCTTTTTCTCCCGCGTAGGAAGCCAAACCCACTCCCATTAAAAATGCTTTTTGTACGATGTTTCCCAAACCAGCCATAATTGCTGTCTCCTTTGGCGCTTTGATACCTATTTCCAATTTTAGCGAGTCATTGGGAATTGGGCAGTGGGCAGTGGGCAGTGGGCAGTGGGATTTAAAACCCAAAACCTTTTGGAGTATGGGGCAGTGCTGAGTTGCTTCTCCGTCTGTCCACGAAAAAGACCCGGAGTTTACGCCTATCTCAAGCATCCCGTATTGCTGCTACCTTCCGGTCCTGACAAGGTTTGGGCGTTGCGATCGCGTAAGTCCGGATCGCTTTTAGCATACCACACAAGCGCGCCAAGTTGCGAGTCAGAGACGGAAATTTAGCGAATGACCTGTACGGGCGGGGTTACCCCAGGGCGGGGTTACCCCGCCCCTACTAATGACTAACGACTAATCAAGCTTCGTCCAATGGGGGTGGCGAGATCGCTGCGTCCGGCTTCGATTAGGGCGCGATCGCGAATTCGGCAAGAGTCGCACCGTCCGCAGGGCTGTTCCCCGCCTTCATAGCACGACCAAGTGAGGTCGATGGGAACATTAAGTTTGAGGGCGCACAGGACAATTTCTTTTTTGCTGGCTTGGACTAGGGGGGCAATCAGTTGGGGGGGTTTACCTTCTATGCCAACCTTTGAAGATAAATTGGCAAGCGTTTGATAGGCTTGAAGATATTCGGGACGGCAGTCGGGATAGCCGGAATAATCGATGGCGTTAATGCCCAAATAAATCGCTTCTGCGCCTCGGGCTTCAGCTAAAGAAAGAGCGATGGCAATAAACACCGTATTGCGTCCCGGAACGTAGGTTGAGGGAATGATGTCCGGTTGAACGCCAGTTTGGGGCAGTGTTTGCGCGCGATCGGTCAGTGAAGAACCGCCCCATTGAGCGAGGTTCGTCTCGACGATAAAATGATCGGCAAGGTCAAGATGTTGGGCGATGGCGCGGGCAGCTTGGAGTTCGCGGCGGTGTCGCTGCCCGTAGTCTAGGGATAGGCCGATCGTTTCGTATCCATCGGCGATCGCGATCGCGGCTGCTGTTGCTGAATCGAGTCCTCCCGAAAGCAACACCACTGCCTTTGTTTTTACACTCATAAAATCTCTTTAACGAATTCGGATTTTAAACGGAAAAATCGCATAAACCGAGCGCGGATCGCTCAAAAACTGGAGAGGCATTAACTCTTCCTTAAACTGATTCAACTCCCGACTCAAGGGATCGATTTTGCGTTCGACTCCCACCCGCGTCGCAAATAAATCGAGCAACTGTCGTTCCAATGTCGGGTCTTCCAAATATTCCCGCACTTCCCAATCTTCGCCCAGTTCGGCTTTTTCCGCAGCGTAGGCGATCGCCGCCTCAATTCCCCCTAATTCGTCCACTAAACCCAGTTGTTTGGCATCCTGTCCCGACCAAACCCGTCCTTGAGCGAGTTGGGCTACTTTTGCCTGGGGCAGTTCCCTCGACTGTGCCACTTTATCGAGAAACAAATTGTAAATTTGATTGACAAAACGTTGATAGCGTGCCATTTCTTGGGGAGTTTTCGGGCGGGCAATGGTATTCATATCGGCGAGTTGACCGCTTTTAACGCCGTCCCAAGTAATCCCATTATCGTTGGTGATTTTCTGAATATTAGGCAACAAACCAAATACGCCAATAGAACCCGAAATGGTATTGGGTTGAGCAAAAATATAATCTGCTCCCGTAGCAATCCAATATCCGCCCGATGCTGCCATACTTCCCATCGAAACGATAACAGGTTTCTCTTCACTCAGGAGTTGCAGTTCGCGTAAAATCAGCTCCGATGCAGTCGCGCTGCCGCCGGGACTATTAATCCGCAACACCACCGCTTTTACTTTGTCATTTTCCTTTGCCTCGCGCAAACTTTTGTTAAGGCGAGTGCTGCCAATTTGACTATCTTCTCCCTTCCCGCCAACGATTTCACCTTCAGCGTAAACGACGGCAATTTTGTTATCGGAAGAACGGTCTTTGACCTCCTTAACCGGAATATCCAAATACGTTTCTAAATTCACCTTGCGGAAGGTCTCTTTTTTACCATCCTTTCCCGTCAACTCTTGGAGTTCGGTTGAAATTTCATCAAAATAGGCCACGCGATCGACTAATTTATCCGCCGCTGCTTCAGCGGGCATCAAAAATCCTTTGGTATTAGAAACAGCTTGAAGTTGAGAAGCTGGAATTTCGCGACTTTTGCTCACCGTTGCCAAAACATCGCCCCAAATATCGCCCAACAAGTTTTGCATTTGTTGTCGATTTTCGGGACTCATTTCTTGTTGTGTAAACGGCTCGACTGCGGCTTTATACTTACCCACGCGCAGAATTTGAATGCCAATCCCAAACTTGTCTAGCGCGCCGGCAAAAAAGGGTTGTTCGGCACTTAAACCGTTGAATTCCATCGTTCCCATTGGGTGAAGAACAATTTCATCGGCGATAGACCCTAAATAGTAGTCTCGTTCGCCCCAGTCGATGCCATAGGCGACAATTTTCTTACCCGTTGCGCGAAACTTTTCGAGGGCAGCGCGAACTTCTTTTAGCTGGGCATAATCGCTACTGCTGACACCGTTGGAACCGTCTAACAAAAGGGCGACAATTCGTTTATCTTGGCTGGCTTTGTCGATAGCCTCCAGGAGAGGGCGCAATGCGATCGCGTCGGGAAAGTTTCCAGATAGGGCTTGCTGAAAGTCTACCGACGGTTCGGTATCGCGAATGGTGCTAGAAAGATCGAAGACGAGAACGGATTTGTTTTTGATTTGGGGGGTTTCGCTGCCAGTGGCGAGGGTGGTAACGAGGAGGACAACTACACTGCTAGCGCCCAAGGTTAAAAGGACGAGGAGGGCTGCCAGCGTTCCGACAAGACTGGCAAAGGTTTGTTTGAAGAATTGGCGCATTGATTTGGGGAATTGGGAATGGGTAATAGGGAATGGGGGATTGGGAATTGGGAATTGGAAATTGGGGATTGGAAATTGGGGTAATCATTGAGTGACCAATGACCTGTACGGGCGGGGTAACCCCGCCCCTACCAATGACCAACGATAGATCTATCCTAACTTCTGAAGCGAGTTGGCGTGTTTAAATTCTTCTAAATTGGCGTTGCCGGTGCAAAAGAGAACGGTTGTGAGTTCGGCGATTAGGAGTTCGACGAGGTTCTCGAGGGCTTGGGGGGACTCGCTGGCGGCTTGGAGGAAGGGGAAGGCGAATCCGGCTAAATCTGCGCCCAACGCGATCGCTTTGGCGGCATCTAAACCGTTGCGCAATCCGCCCGAGGCGATTAGGGGAATCTCTGAGTTTGTCTGCCGGATACTAACCAGACATTCGGCGGCGGGCAATCCCCAATTGGCAAAGGTTTGCCCCAGTCGTCGCTGCATTTCTTTTTCAGCCCGTTGGCTTTCGACTTTCGCCCAAGATGTTCCCCCTGCCCCCGCGACATCAATGGCACTTACGCCAGCTTCAATCAACTGTTGCGCGACTTTTGCGGAGATACCGTTCCCTACTTCCTTAACAATGACGGGAACGGGAAGTTTGCTGCACAAAATGGCAATTTTGTCAATAATCCCGCGAAAATTGCGATCGCCTCGAGGTTGGATGCACTCTTGGAGGGGATTGAGGTGGAGAATGAGCGCGTCGGCTTCGAGGAGATCGACCGCTTGACGACACTCATCGAGACCATAGCCATAATTTAACTGAACCGCGCCCAAATTCGCAAAAAGGGGAATATCGGGAGCCAGCGATCGCACTGCAAAGGTCTCTGCCAACTCCGGCCGTTCGATAGCCGCACGCTGAGACCCAACCCCCATCGCGAGCTTATAAGTTTGAGCGACCCGAGCTAGGGACGAATTAATCGCTTTTGCCTGGGGTGTCCCCCCTGTCATCGAAGAAATCAACAACGGCGCGCCTAACAACTTTCCCAAAAACCGAACCGACAAATCAATCTCTCCATAGTCCAGTTCGGGCAAACCGCAGTGGATAAAACCATAGCGCTCCAAACCATTAGTTTTCCTTTCAAATTGAACATTTTCTTCCAGACAGATGCGAAGATGGTCTGCCTTTCGAGTCTGGGTCTCGCTCAT
>JAXHVQ010000067.1:0-22257 GCA_034189065.1 Cyanobacteriota bacterium | reverse complement strand
CGGGCAAACCGCAGTGGATAAAACCATAGCGCTCCAAACCATTAGTTTTCCTTTCAAATTGAACATTTTCTTCCAGACAGATGCGAAGATGGTCTGCCTTTCGAGTCTGGGTCTCGCTCATCAATACCTCCTGGGTCTGAAACCCCGTCCTTTGAGGACGACTTCGATAAGTGCTAGAGTACATAGGCTCCGAACGCGATAACCAAGTAGTCGGAATCCGTACCTTGAAAACTGGATGTATGAGGTTCCGGGCACCAAAAGCTTGTGCGGGTAAAATATCCGAGCACCAAGTATAAGTCTTTTTAAGACACCGTACCGCAGGGCTTGCGGAATCGGAACTCTGCAACGGGTTGAAAGTCTGTGGACTCTGTATAAGACAGTACATAGTTTAACTATGGTATGCAACGGTGGCTGAAGCAGAAACTCAAATCGCGAGGTTTGGGAATCACCGTCCGTTTACGGCGGTGAGGATGTCAAAAAGGAGTGGGTACATTTTCCTCAGACACCGTTTCGACGAGAGGAAGAGCAATTTTAACAAACGTTCCCTGGTCTTTTCCAGAACTCGTCAGAGTAATGCTCCCCCCCATCAGTTCGATGAAATTGCGCGAGAGGGCCAAACCCAATCCCGTCCCGCCTGCTTCGCGCGTCGTCGAACCGTCGATCATCACAAACGGGCGAAACAGCTTGTCCATTTGCGCCGATGCGATGCCGATGCCGGTATCTCGGACGATTGCGACAACCTGGGAACCGGTTTGAGGACAGGGAGATTTTTCTGCTGTTGCGTCGGTTTCCTCGGGCAGTATGGGTTCGACAGCGACAGAAACCGAAATGCTGCCAGCTTTCGTAAATTTAGTGGCGTTGTCGAGGATATTGTGAAAAACTTGTTTGAGCTTGTCGCGGTCGGCTCGAACCCAATACTCTTCCTTAACTTGAGGAGACATCAGTTTCAAACCCTTTTGCTCGATCGCCGGTTGAGACAGCGCGATCGCTTCGGCGATCGCTTCGCTAAAGTTAACCGGTTCGAGGGCAATTGCCAATTGACCGGCTTCAATTTTAGAAATATTGAGAATATCATCAATAATACCGAGCAGATGAACGGCAGCGCGGTCTGCCTGTTGAAGAAACTCCATTTCTTCCTCGCGATCGTCACAAAATCCATCTTCAATCAAGCGAATTGAACCGATAATCCCATTGAGGGGCGTTCTCAGTTCGTGGGAAATCGTGGTGAGAAACTCGCTTTTGAGTTGATTGGCCGTTTGAGCTTCCTTCCAAGCCGTTTCCACTTCCATTGCCCAAGCTTGAAGACGTTGCACCATTTTATTGAGGGCGCTGGCCAACTCGTTAAACTCTCGAATTTTCAGATTTTGCGGGACTTTGTGACCATAGTAATTATCTGGGTCGAGGGCAAAATCTCTCAGTTTTTCGACGGGACGGGCCAACTCCCGAGCAATGTAGATAATCGCCAACAAACTTGCCGCAATGAGAGCAAGGGTTAGGGCCAATAGCAGCACGATCAAAACCCGTTGGATATCCCATAAACCGGCTAGGGCGTTATCGAGTTTCGTAACGGCTAAGATGACCCATTGGTCTCCCGATGTCGGATCGACGGGGCTGTCAATGGCGCTATAACCCGCGAGGGCTTCTCCATTTTTTCCTAAACCAAAGTGTAAAAAATCTTGCCGTCCCGAGGTGGCGCTTCTGAGGATGTTTTGCAGGCGTTCGGCATCGGTTTCTTCGGCAATATTGCGTCCGATGCGGCTGGGCAAAGGGTGCATGAGGATGGTGCCCTCCTCATTGAGGGCAACGGAATAACCGGCAAGGGAACCCGGTGTGGCTCGGTCTTGTTGAATGAGGAGGGTCTGGGCGAGTAGGACATAGCGCAAGTTGCCAGCGCGGTTGTAGACGGGGGCTTCCAGTTGCAATTTCAGTTTGCTGGGGGCGGCTAGGAGATCTGTATTTTCTGGAGGCGGGGAGGAAGAGCGTTCCGGCAGGATAACTTGGACTTTGACTTGGGAACTGTCGAGGAGTAATTGTTGTTCGCTCTCAGACCAAGTTTCAGCGGCCAAGTTATCGATCGCCTGTCGGTCGCAGGTGGTGGCGATGGCATTTTGCGTTTCCGCCTCGAGCAGTTGAAGACACTGTATGTTTGTGGGAAGTTGTTGGCTCAGGTGTTCGACGAAGGTTTGATATTGCTCGGAACGACCTTCAACCAAGATGCTGCTTTCGCTGGCTGTTGCTAAATTGGTTTTCAGTGCGGCGACCGATTGAGCGATACTTTCCCCTTTACGAATCGCACTTTCAGTTAAATTTTGGCGCGCGGTTTCGAGCAGGGCCGAGCGCGCTTTTCTGTAGGTAATGGCAAACGTTACGCCCATCCCCAATACGATGGGGACGCTGAGCAGCAGAAGGCGCGAGAGCAAAATTCGACGAAATGATGATGGAGATGGCTTAGCCATAGAAACTGCCGTACTTAAAGCCTCAAACCCGATCCTAAGAATTAGTTCCTATTCATCTTAATTTAAATGTAGCAAAGCCAACTGAATTTCAACTACCGTAGAAGTTGCGTTCGCCGATCGCGATCAATGGACAGAGGGAGGCGTTGCAAGTTCAAGAATTTGGGGAGTGTTGGCATGGAACTGATGAAATGAATCGACCTCATATCACTGTTGTACTCGCCATGAGTGCCGATGGCAAGATCGCCGATCGCGCGCGGTCTGCTGCTCGTTTTTCTTCGTCGCGCGATCGCGGCCACCTCGAACGCCAAGTTGCCCTCGCTGATGGCGTTGTTTTTGGCGCGCAAACGTTACGCGCTTATGGCACCACTCTTCCTGTCACCAACCCGCAATTGCTACAACAGCGCCAACTGTCGGGCAAACCTCCCCAACCGGTTCATTTGGTGTGTTCGCGATCGGGGCGATTTGACCCGGATTTGCGCTTTTTTCGCCAATCTGTCCCCCGTTGGCTGTTAACGACTCCCCAGGGCGCGCCGGACCCCGAAACAACGGCTCTATTCCAGCGCGTTCTTGCTGTTCCTCTCCTACCTCCTTCTCCTGCGTCTGGGGAGGGGGAAACGTCGAATTCTCGCCGTCAAGCTCAACCCTCTTTAGATTGGGCAACAGTGTTGGAGCGCTTGCACAAACTGGGGTTAAAGCGATTGGCTATCTTGGGCGGCGGGGAATTAGTCGCTTCTTTGTTCGAGGTCGATCTAATTGATGAGATTTGGCTGACAATCTGTCCTTTAATTTTAGGCGGCGCAACTGCCCCCACGCCGGTTGAGGGGTTGGGTTTCCTCGCCGAGCGATCGCGTCGGTTACAGTTGGTCAGCGTTACGCCGGTCGAACAGGAAATTTTTATCTGCTATCGCGTTGAACATCAGTAGGGGCGGGGTTTCCCCGCCCTTTTAGCAACCCATTCCCAATTCCCAATTCCCCATTCCCAATTCCCAATTCCCAATTCCCAATTCCCAATCTTCAGTGCAATGTTAAGGAATATTGCTTTAACCTTAATAAAGAGTAAGAGCCTCCAACAACTGACTCTCAACCCCGCAGACAAAAGCAAGATCGCCCTTGACAAACGATCCCTATGGTGAAACAAAATCAATCCTCCTATACCGTACAGTGGATTCAAAAAATTGCTGAAATTCCCCAACCGGCGTGGGATACCCTCGCCCAACCCCTCAAAACGCCGTTTTTGGAATGGGAGTGGCTGCATAACCTGGAAATTTCTGGCAGTGCGACGGCGCGGGCGGGATGGCAACCCACTCATTTAACGGTGTGGAGAGATCGTCAGCTAATCGCAGCAGCACCGTTATATATTAAAGGTCATAGCTACGGAGAATTTGTTTTCGACCATCAGTGGGCGGATTTAGCCCATCGCTTGGGAACCCAGTATTACCCGAAGTTATTGGGAATGACTCCCTTTACACCGGCAACGGGCTATCGTTTTTTGATTGCCCCGGGGGAGGACGAGGAAGAATTGACGGGAATGATGGTTGCGGCGATCGACCATTTTTGCGATCGCCATCGGCTTTCGGGTTGTCATTTCTTGTTTGTGGATCCGAACTGGAAATCAACCCTCGAACGTCACGGATTCAACGGTTGGCTGCATCATAGCTATATTTGGAGCAATCGAGAGTTTAATACCTTTGACGATTATCTTAAGGTATTTAATTCCAACCAACGCCGCAACATCAAACGCGAACGCAAAGCAGTTGCCAATGCGGGACTGCGGGTTGAAGTGCTGGCGGGGGAAGAGATTCCCCATTCTTTATTTCCGACAATTTACAGTTTTTATAGCAGCACTTGCGAGAAATTTTATTGGGGAAGTAAGTATCTCACGCGGAAGTTTTTTGAGAAACTGTATCCCAACTATCGCGATCGCGTTGTCTTAGTTACCGCCTACCGCGAAGACGACGATCGCCGCCCCGTCGGTCTCTCATTTTGTCTGCGCAAGGGCGACAATTTATACGGTCGGTATTGGGGATGTTTTGAGGAGTATGATTGTCTCCATTTTGAAGCGTGTTATTATAAGCCCATTGAATGGGCGATCGCCCAAGGCATTCAAACGTTCGACCCCGGCGCAGGCGGGCGACACAAGCGACGGCGCGGCTTTCCGGCAACGCCAAATCATAGTTTGCACCGCTTTTATAACCCCCGCATGAGCAAAATTTTGCACTCTTATATCGATGAAATCAACGATATGGAACAGCAAGAAATTGAGGCAATCAATCAAGATTTGCCCTTTAATCGGCGGGAAATTACATTGGAAACTGAATAGAAGAATGGGAGAATGGGAGAATTTAGAAGGGGAATTGATTGTATCGCTACAAATATGAGTCGGAGATAAAAATGCCCTTATCTCCAGCGCAAATCGAGCAGCGAATTCAAGAAATTGAGACTCTCGCCGATTCTTCAACTCAGCGATACGGACGTTTACTCAACTGGCAAAATTAACCCGATCCATTTTGGCACTATGGTATCGGTCTTTCCAACCTCTATATCTTTGGAGCTGGAACTACAATATTGTGGGTTGGAGAGTTGAGCTTACTTGCCCAAGGAAACTCCCCATTGTCTGCTAGCACCTTGCAGTATTTGTAGGCATCGTTACGACTTTTAACTTTGCCGTCGAGCCATGCTTTAATGATGCTGTTACGGATAAACCTGCCTGTACGGATAGCTTGGTCTAGCTTTGCGTACTGGGATGGCGCTCCCTGCAACTTCATTTCATAAACGAGCATGGTCGGTCGTTAGCAATGACGATAAGATATCATAGCAGAAAATCATCCGTCGCGAACGATGGGGCCTTCTACCCACTTTTTGTGGGTAAGGGAGGTTCAAAAAAAGCGCACCGCCCGGTAGCGAGGAAACCTTGCCTTGTGGACGGTGCGAAAAGCCGTCTTGAAAAACGGGGCTTTAGACCCAGTATTTTCGGTAAAAAGCAAATTTTTAAAATCGGATTGCTCTAATGATCGAACCCAATTTGCTCGAAGCAGCGCGCCAGGGAAATGTTGACGCGATCGCATCCCTCCTCAATCGTTCTTTCCAACCCCAAGGTATCGCCGCCGACGCTTCTCTCGAAGGGGACTGTTTGCAAGTGGTGTTGACAGCCGAAACGGTTCCCAACCGCGATGCTTGCGTTAATCGCATCCGCCAAGGACTGGTTCGCCTAGCCGCCGTTACCATTAAACGCGCCAAGGTGTCTGGAAAAAAGACTGGCGCAGAAGTGCCAGCATGGGAAGAAGCATTTGCAGTGGCTAGCCAAACTCCCGCCAAGGAAGAAAACGAAGTTGCCACAACTTCTCAATCGGAGAAATCCTGGTTGGGTTCTATTGTGGACGCAATGGGTTCGACGGCAGCCAAGGCGGGAGAAACGGCGCAGTCGGCGGCAACTCGCGCGGGCGATCTCTTTGGGGAAGCGGCAGGACGGACTTGGGAAGGGGCGACGGGAATGGCTGGCGCGCTGGGTTCGACGGCTGCCAAGGCGGGAGAAGTAGCGGTGGGAACCGCTTGGGGTGCGGCTAACGCCGTTGGAGGTGCCGCCGGGAAGGTGACGGAGGGGACGGGATACCTTTTGGATACCATTGCCGACAACCCCGCACTAAAACAGGTGGCAAAGGCGTTTAAAGCCGATTGGTTGGTTGCCCTTCTCGATCGAGTGGATGTGGAAAAGGCGGCTAGCGAAGTCGAACGGCTGAAGGCGCAATATCCCGATGCGGAACCGCACGCGATCGCCCACCGGTTGATGTTACAAAAAGCAATGTTGGCTGGCGGTTCGGGTTTGGCGACGAGTTTGATCCCCGGCGCGGCAACGGCTTTGTTGGCGGTGGATATTGCGTCAACCACGCTATTACACGCCGAAATGGTGTATCAAATTGCGGGAATTTACGGTTTGGATTTAAAGGAACCGGAACGAAAGGCAGAAGTTTTAACGATTTTTGGTTTATCGTTGGGCGGAAATCGAGCAATTGAGGCGGGTTTAGACCTTTTCTTCCGTAATATTCCCGTTGCGGGCGCGGTTATTGGGGCGGGGAGTAATGCGGCGATGGTGTATGCTTTGGGTTACGGTGCGTGTCGTTTTTATGAAGCGAAACTCAATCCCGAAACATCGCTTCCTGAAGACTTGGAGACGGTGAAAACTGAAAGCAACGAATATTTTGAAGACGCGATCGCCCAAGAAACGATTATGGATCGCATTCTCGTTCATGTGGTTTTAGCGGGAAATCCGGGCGAAACGTGGGCGGAAATTTTGCCGGGACTACAAGCAGCAAATTTGAGTCCGGCTTCCCTCGAAACGATTGAGGCGAATCTCGAATCTCCTCCGAAGTTGGAAACATTATTAGAACAAATTAATACAGATTTTGGCGTTCCTTTACTCGCACAGTGCAACAAAATTGCGCGGCTTGATGAGGCGATCGCGCCAGAAGAAGAACGGGTTTTGGCAACCATCGAGCAAAGTTTGAGCAATGCGACGACGAAATCGTTGGGGCTGACGGATAATTAAGTTTTAAGTTTTAGGTTTTGGGTTTTGCCGCAATTCCCAATCAATCGCTTGCCTGCAATCGCGTTATTTCTTATCCTTTAATAATAGGCTAACAAGTCCCTCGCCAAAATTAATGATATATCGCGTGGTGACTGAGGCACAGTGGGGGCTTTAGGCAGATGTCAGGAGTCATCTATTTTGCGTAAATGCTTACAGCTTGAATTCTGAATTCTTCAATTCTGGGGACACAGCGAAGAGCAATATTATTATATTGAACTTAAACAAGCGAAAATGCTGTGTCCCTACTTCTCCTATTCTCCCATTCTATCTGACCAATGCCGAATAACTTAAAAATAATCTACCATCCTGATTATGTAACGCCCCTTCCCGATGGACATCGTTTTCCGATGCCGAAGTTTAAACTTTTGCACGATTTACTATTAGCAGATGGTATCATTTGCTCAGAACAAGTTCATTTCCCCGAAGCGCCATCGAGAGACTGGTTAGAATTGGTTCATACCCCCAACTACGTCCAAGCTTACTGCGAAGGAACGCTAGATGCTAAGGCGCAACGACGCATTGGTTTGCCGTGGAGTTCGGGTTTAGTGAGGCGAACTTGTACGGCGGTGGGAGGAACAATTTTAGCAGCAAAGTTGGCGCTGAGTTTTGGTTTAGCTTGCAATACGGCGGGGGGAACGCATCATGCTTTTCCCAGTTATGGTTCGGGGTTTTGTATTTTTAACGATCTCGCGATCGCGTCTCGCGTTCTCCAACATTTGGGACTAATTCAAAAGGTGTTAATTATCGATTTGGACGTGCATCAAGGAGATGGAACAGCGTTCATTTTTCAAGGGGACGAAAGCGTTTTCACCTTTTCGATGCACTGCGAGGCAAACTTTCCCGGACGCAAACAACAAAGCGATCTCGATATTCCTTTACCTGAAGGGTTAGATGACGATGGATATCTACAAATTTTAGCCCGACATTTGCCCGATTTACTCTCCCAAGTTAAGCCAGATCTAGTGCTATACGATGCGGGAGTTGATACCCATGTTAGCGATCGCTTGGGAAAATTGGCAATGAGCGATCGCGGCCTATATCGTCGAGAAATTATGGTTTTGAGTACCTGCATTGCGGCTGGCTATCCTGTAGCTAGCGTCATTGGCGGCGGATATGGTAAAGATATTCAATCGTTAGTCTATCGGCATTCTTTGTTGCATCGCGCGGCTAGGGAAGTGGCTCGGCAATTTCTTTGATTTTAGCGAAGTCAATATTATTTTAAATATCTTTAATTAATCGATTTTTGACTTCTGTACTGATGTTTTAGAACGTCCCTACTCATGAAACCAACCCGCGCGCTTCTGCAATGGTTTATCTTAGGACTCCTTTTTCCACTATTTTTTCTAAACGGTTGGCTTCTCATCATTGTTTTTCAATATTTCCAATCCCTTATTTATGTTGTCGCGGCTGCAACGCTGCTTTCTTTTCTTCTAGATTATCCCGTCCGACATTTAGAACGATACCGGATTCAAAGAAGTGTTGCTATTTTGTTTGTTTTTTTTGGTATCTCACTTTTGCTTGTTATATTAGGAATAACCCTTTTTCCAATTATTACAAACCAATTTAATACTTTTTTAAAACAGTTGCCAAGTTGGTTAGACTCTGCTAGCGCGCAACTTATTTCTTGGGAAATGCTTGCTTCTCGCCTCGGAATCTCTCTCGATTTTAACCAGATTGCTTCTCAGTTTTCAGAGATTTTGTCGAGTCAATCTCAAAATTGGGGCGGATATTTTTGGGGTGGAGTCGTCTTAGCGCTAACTCAAACGATTAGTTCGATCTTTACTCTAGTTTTAACGTTTTATATGCTATTAAACGGAGAGCAATTTTGGAACGGGTTGTTTCAATTCCTACCGCTTAAAATTCGCGATCGCGTGCGCCACTCCCTCAGCCAGAATTTTCATAATTATTTTATCGGACAAGGGACGCTAGCGGGATTAATTGGCTTGACGGCGACTCTAACTTTTCTGATTTTTGACGTTCCGTTTGGATTATTGTTTGGACTGACAGTGGGCGCAATGGCGCTGTTTCCGTTTGGGGGCGTTATCGGCATTTGTCTTGTCAGTTTGTTCGTTGCTTTGAACGATGTGTGGCTGGGGATTAGGGTTTGGGCGATCGCGATCGCCCTCGAACAGGCGGTAGAAAACGCGATCGCGCCCCGTCTATTCAGTGGATTTACGGGTATCAATCCAGTTTGGATTCTCATTTCTCTCTTAATTGGGGCAAAACTTGCGGGACTTCTGGGTTTAATCGTCGCCGTTCCCACAGCAGGTTTCATTAAAAGCTTGGTGGAATTGTTTGGGGCAGAAACCATTTCATCATTAGATTCTCCCGATGCTACTACCCGAAGTGAGGACGAGACTAGCAAATTATGAGATGATGGAATAGAGGTAGCGGACAGTAGGGAAAGCAAACCAATGACTAACGGTAAATTGAAGATTCTAGTTTGTTTTTAACGGGTGCAAGGGGCTGAAGCATTAATTTACTCATTTAACATGAAATTGTTACGAAACTTATTTAAACATTTGTTTAATACAGAGAAAGACGATAATTTTCTTAAAATAATGGGAGGGGTAGAAATTTTCATCGCCAAATTCCTATCAATCTTGATGATTATCGTTACTTTGTTTGCTGTATACGACCTCTGTTTATTTCTATTTCAATCCCTGGCAGTAGAATTAATTTCGGAACCACAAGGAATCACTAAAGATAGTTTATTTGAAGCCTTTGGACTATTATTAAATGTTTTGATCGCCTTGGAAATCCTTGCTAATATCACAGTTTACCTTAAAGAGCATTCAGTACAATATGAATTAGTCGTAATTACTTCTCTCATTGCAGTCGCTCGAAAAATCATTATCTTTGACTTGGAAAAGAAAAAAGCATTCGATTTAATTGCTTTATCAATTGCTGCTTTTACCCTCTCAACCAGCTACTTTCTGATTCGATATCTCAATCAAAAGTCGAGACACGACTAATTTAATTTTTATAAAAGAATCGATATTGAATTTATCCGTGTAGGACGCTATAATCATTGCGAAAAGAATTTAAGCTCAAAGACTTCAAACAATGCCCGAGACCTACACCGTAGAAATTAATCATCAAGGCAGCACCTATACCCTAGAGGTTCCAGAAGACCGCAAAATCCTCGATGTTGCCCTCGAACAAGGGATTGACTTACCCAGTTCTTGTACCGCAGGAGTGTGTACGACTTGCGCGGCGCAACTCCTCGAAGGCAAAGTGGATCAAAGCGAGGCGATGGGCGTTTCGCCGGAATTACAAAAGGAAGGATACGTTTTGCTATGTGTGGCTTATGCGCGATCGCCTCTTAAAATGGTATCAGAAAAGGAGGACGAGATTTATCAACGTCAGTTTGGACAACCGTCTTAGGAGGGTTTGGGAGAACTCGATTGCGCTTCTCAAACCTTACAAAAAGCGATCGCCCTGCCAAACGAGACAAGAGCGATCGCTTTTTTAACCAATCAAATTGATGACTGAGCTTTGACAAAAACAGTTGATTGTTATTGCTTTACTGACATAATTTAACGCTCGCGGCATCCAAGAAAGTTCCAAATCCATCCGAAGCTTCATTCAGATCGTCAAAGCTCAGACGAGTCGTAGAGCCATCAGCTTTAACCTCATAGCTATACACCTTCCAGTCAGGAGCAGTCAGGGTTTCGCCACTCTCATCGAGTTGTGCAACAACCTTATCTCCCCAACGTACGTTCAGCTTATTGTCTGCGGTACCCGGACGAGGTGAAAAAGCAAAACTGAGCTTGTAAGTTTTACCCGCTTGAGTCGGAATATCCTGCTCGATTTTACTCACTTGATTGCCATCCAGCTCCACAAATTGCGCTCCTTCTGAGGGAGAACTAACAATTTGACTATCAATTTCAATTGCGTCTCCCTCCGATACCGTCCAGCCTTCAATAGAGGGTTCAAATCCAAGCAAGTCAACTACAGGCGTTTCAAAACTGCCATTCACAATTAAGTTTTTCTGCGCCGTATTTTCACAGAGATTTGCAGAAGGAAGTTCGGTCGTCTTAATCTGGAGATTATCAAAAGCAACATTTCCTACCGGCTTACCGCCCCGAGGGACATTGATTTCAAAGCCAATAGGAGAACCCAAGTTCGGAGCGTCTGCTGGGACAGAATACTTGAACGACCAAGAAACAGTTTGTCCGGAGCTGGGAGTCGGTCTTGTGCTTGATGTGGGAGTTAGCAGGACTCCTCCAGCGGTCATACCCACTTGACCCACCCGAGTATAGGGATAGTTGGTATAGTCGCACACATCAATAGTTGCAGTGTATTCGCCTGGAATTAATTCTCGCTCGAAGGTAATGAATTCTTTTCCTGAAATCCCGACATTGTTCATTCCCAAAGTTTTTTTCCCGGCAGTGGCAGGACAGCCGTAGCCTGCATAGAAGCGTCCTTTTCCTTTCCAAGCTCCTCGAGCTTCTAATGGATCTGAAGCATAAATATCCGGTGATGGAGCGTTGGCAAGTGCCGCAAGTGGGTTGATTATCAAGCAAGTCAAGGTCAACAGTGCTGACACGACCCACACGAGTATTTTTTTCATGCTGATTTTCTCCTATTACGTTGAATTGTTGATTGTAGTCTTTGTACAGAATTGAGTTTACGACAAAGGTAATTTTAAGTAAGTGACATAACTTAGTGACGTTTGGATTTGTGAATGCTAAGTGCCCAAGATTTGAATTTTTTATGGTAATACTACGTAGGCAATTTTAGTGTCGAGCGTTACTTGCGGTTGGCGATCGCATCCTTTGGAAGTGAGTCTAAAAGAGGCGTAAAATATTGGTTGATGCGCAAATATACTTACAGTTGACGTGCTGGCGATAAACTCGCGCGATCGCGCAAATCCTAGTGAATTTGGGAGTAAGTTTTAAGACCGGCGCGCAACTTTTCGAGCCTTCTTCTTCTGCGATTTCCTACTATCACCCCGACTATCGCACGGATTTTGAATTAAGCGACGAGCCAGATCGGTATTATTGTTGGTAAGTTACATTTATACAACCCCACCCGTAGGGACGCGGCATTTTGAGTTATCTGAATTCAAAAAGCAAAACTTATACAAACGCCGCGTCTCGATCGCCATTAAACAACAGCCATCCCCTCCGCTGATTGAGAGATTTTTACAGGCTCGATTAATATCGCATTTCCAGATAATTCTGTACGGAAAGCCGTCTGGAAAGAGATTACCTCACTCGCTTAAGATAGAAAAAGTACAAAAAAATTTAAACTTACCCTTTCTGTGCTTATGCTACGCAAACTCACTGTTCTTGTCATGTCGTTCCTTTTGTGCGTCACTACCGTGGCTTGCACGTCCAGTTCCCAGTCCTCTCAAAACGCCGCCGGAGAGAACATTTCTTATAACTCGCCTCCCCTCAACGACGGTCAATATCCCGTTCAACAAGCCACCTATAACGACGTGGATGGGACTTACGAACTGATGCTATTGAATACGCCTGCGGGCTCGCCGCCGGTTTACCGCACCGAAAACTTGCAACTGGCAAGACTCACCGACGACCAAATTAGTGCCGGGGAAAAAACCCATTTAAAAGTCGAAAATGGTCAGCCGGTTCTGTATTTAACCGAAGATTATAAAATCGAATACGTTCATAACGTTACCGAAACGCAAACCAACCCGCAAACCGGACGGCAGGAAACGGTTATCGTGCGGCGAGAGTCGAGTTTCTGGACTCCATTTGCAGGCGCGATCGCGGGTCAAATGGTCGCCAACGCACTCTTCACCCCCCGATATTACGTCCCTCCCGTCTACAGCGGCGGAACGTTGCGCGGTTACGGCGGTTACGGCAACACCTATAGTGGTGCCGTCAAACAATATCAAACGCGCTACAACGCGCCGCCTGCCGCCGTTAAAAATCGTTCCACCTTCCGCGCCACGGGGAGTTTGCGCAATACCCCCTCCCGTGCAAATCGCAACAAACCCTCCAATAATTCCCGCGCCACGGGTTCGGGTTACGGGGGAAGCGACTTGAAACGGTCCAACAAAACGCGGCAGAATCGTCGCAGCAGCGGCAGTTTTGGCAGCGGCAGTAAGTCTCGGCGACGGTCTGGAAGTCGTCGCAGGCGTTAATCTCGTCCCAACGGAATTGGTGAAACCCCAACTAAAGTTCCTCTCCCACTCGTTGGGAGAGGGATATAGGGAAAGGGCATTCCTGTTCTTTTATTTTTTCGTAGGAGGAGCCAAAATTTAGGTTTTCGCAGAACTCGCGTTGGGTTGCTTCTACTGCCAGTCGAGAACGGCATTTTCTTCAGCGGAAAATCCTTGTTTAAATTGTATTTAAGCTGTTGCACTCATTGGCACATCAGCACTGCTGTAAGACCAAACTCTTCCCGGTCCCATCTCAAGCAGCATATCATCGGGCGCGAACAGTTCCCAATGGGATAAATCTAAATCTTCGAGGTCGGGAAAAACCTTGAGTTCGTACCCGTTGCCAAATTCAACGCGGAGAATTAAATCGGGATAGAGGCGGGGGAGGAGTTGGGAATAGCAACCACGTTTGATTCACCAACACAAAGAATAGAACCCGATTCTAATTGAGGATAGATAGTGCGTAAATCATTGTACACAGAGAGTAAATATTCTCCTAAAGGATCCGACGAGTCTAGGTAGTCCAAAAGAAACTCATAAAACTCAGAAAAAGCATCGTTGATTTCACACCCCAAAAAGTCCCGTACAAAATCAGGAGAGCCAGCAACAATAAAGTAGTTGCTCTTAGTCCCAATAATTACCCAATCAGGCTCTCCAGCAAATAGCGCTAGCCAAAAGTGAGAAAACTCCCAGTTAAGTTCAGCAATACCCTCAGCCGTTGTGGGAATAGTAGATACTGGTGGGAAATTTTTTAAGTCTTCAAAAAGAATTGCGATAAGTTTTTCATAGCCATTTTTTTGAGTAACCGATAGTAACCTTTCTTCCTCACTTTCAGAAAAGTGATCTGCACTCTCAACAGGAACAGCAACCCATCCATTTTGCTTGCTTAAACAAAAACGTTCTTTGTTTTTGGCTCTAAAAGCAATTTTTTCAAATCTTTGGAGAAAGACATTCGCTTTATCGGGTTGAACAATTGGTTTTAAAAATTCCCAATTTTTACTATTCATTTTCTTCGTAAAAAAAGTTGGCTTAGTTTAGATATATTCAGAACAATAGTTACAGCTATTTATACCTGAATTTCGTGTGTTTTCTAGTACCGGGTCGATCGACTTGGATTGTTGCAGAACCTTCTGTACTATGGGGACGAACGCTGACAGTTGAACCGTCTGGCAATGTCATTATACGTACACCATTTCCTTTGTCTTCGACATTGGCTGTAACACCAAAATCCTCTGCAATTTCATCAAAATCTTCATTAGCTGTATCGATATCTCCTTCTTTTTCATATTCTTGCGATTTTTCGCTCTTTTTCTTTTTCTGACTTCGTGCTGCACCTCTCTTAAGCTTATTAATAGCTTGCTTAGCCATCCCAAATTCATTGGCTATATCTTGTCGTTGTTTTGTGTCTTTTTCCATTTAGATTTTTTTTCATAGTTTTTTAGTTTATAATCTATTTTATTAAGTACATGAACAGAATCTTTTATATCAAATTCCGGTTGAACACATTAGCATAAATCGCTTAATTCCTCCTTTTTATTACAGCGTATTAATGTTCAATTAGGCGGATTTGATATTACAACCATGCTTCTTTTATAAGTACTATAAATAGGTGCTTACCTTTAAATTGTAGCATATTTATGTGCTTGAATTCATCAAAGATTCGGTACTAATAACCGATCTTTCCCTTTCACAATCTCCGACTCTACTTAAAAAACGGCAAACGATGAATAACAAATTCAATCTTGTCCCAACCAAGTGATAGGTAAAGTGGGAGAGGAAGGCGATTCGGACGGCGCGATCGCGGCCTGACATTCGCTATCCAACACTTCCTCAACCCGCCGATACAACTCTGCCGCTTCTTCAATGGAATTACCGATACTCGTCAGTCCCAACTTCCCAAACTCCGACAAGGCCCCTATTAAATGAAACACCGTCCCCGTCATCGTACTGCTATCGAAGTGCAAGCGGTGGCAGGTGATAATATCCATTAAATCCCTGGGAAGCAACCCGCCATAACTGGGTTTTTGCAAATTATCCGAGGCGATGTAATATTTTGCCTGACCTTGTTGGCCGTACAGCAACCCGGTAGAGGGGTCGTATTGACCGTTGGTCAGCAATTTGAGGGCCATAAACGGATGGGTTGTCCCCCCTTTGCGCAAATTAATTTCAATGGCTTGCAAGTCCCATTCCCCGTTCTTACCCGGCTGGCGAACGGCGATAAAATCGACGCTGTAGCGTTCCATTGCGCCGCGTTGGGCTAACATTTCTCCCACTTTTACTCCCAATTCTTGCAGGCGCAAGCGATAGGCAGCATCGGCGGGAAAGCGACAGCCGAGATAGATTTGTCCGTCGGGTCCGCCGAGAATTTGGTCGTGGGTGGAGAGGATGTGGACGGTGCCGTCGGGAGCGATGTATCCTTGGAAGCTGGGCGATCGCTTTTCGTCTCCTTCGATGAAGGCTTCGACAATGGCCCCCAATTCGGGAATGCGATCGCGAAAACTTTCCCAGGTTTCTCCCGACCCTTGGAAGCTAAGATCGCACAGACTGTTCCTAATCATGGCTGCCGTTTCTTCGACGGTCGCGCCATCTTCTACCGAACGCAAGTCGAGAACGGCATTGCCTTCCCCCGAAAAGCCTTCGTTGAGTTTGATGACCATGCGCTGTAAGCTGGGATTGCGCGATCGCAATTCTACCGCTGCTTGAATCAAATCTTCCGTATTCCACACGCTTAAACTGCCGTCGGGGTGGGGAAGTCCGCCTTTGCCAAAAATTTCTCGACTGCCGCTTTTGGATCCCCAGTACAGCAAGTCGGGACAGGCGGCTAATAAGGGAATATCCAGTTTAATCGAAAGTTCTCGTTCGAGACTGCTGGAGTTGAAACACACCATGTAGGCCTTTCCCGGACGCAACGCCTTGCGCAACCGTTCCACAAGGCGCGGACGTTCTAACACCTTTTGGGTGAGGGGTTTGAGGGAGGCATCGTAGGTTGAAAAGAGTAAGAGGCGATCGCGCGCGTGGGAAAAGGGAATTCCCGGCAGCAGTTGCAGGTAATAGTCGATAATTAAAGGAGAAATGGGTTGTGCGGTGACGTAAATGAGCCGCGTGTGGGGGTTGCGCAGGCGAATGAGGGAAAATAATAGGCGTTCTTCGTAGTGGAGGAAGCCAGAAATTTTCTGCAATTGTTCGCGATCGAGACTTAAGGAGGGAACGACGAGGATATCGCAGTCGTCGCGATCGCCTAAATCGACGCTAGACGGGCGATCGCGCAATCGATCTTGCAGTTGTCGAAATCGCGTATTTTGTACCGAACCCGGACTATCCAGCGTTTGCATCTTCTCCCCATTTCCCCTAACAATTCTACAATTAAATGGCGCTCTCTATTCGCTCTAAAATCGATTTCGCCTGTAGCAGGGACGTTCAATTGAACGTCCCTGCTTCCCCGGTGTCAAAACTGTCGTTCGCTATGTCCGATCGACCCATTCAATTTTGATTTTAAATGCGTGAATTTAGATCGCCGAGCGACCCAAATAAGGCTGCAAAACTTCGGGAATTTTAACGCTGCCATTGGGTTGTTGGTAATTTTCCAAAATAGCGGACATCGTTCGTCCCACAGCTAATCCCGAACCGTTGAGAGTGTGGGCAAATTGAGTTCCCTTCTTCCCAGCTTCCTTAAAGCGAATATCTGCCCGCCGCGCTTGAAAATCGCCGCAGTTCGAGCAACTGGAAATCTCGCGATATTTCCCCGAAGAAGGCAACCACACTTCTACATCGTAACATCGCGCGGCGCTAAAACCTAAGTCTCCCCCGCACAATTCAATAACGCGATAGGGCAGTTTTAAGGCTTCTAAAATGCCTGTTGCATTGACCAACATTTTTTGATGTTCGTCTTCGGAGGTTTCGGGACGCACAATTTTCACCAGTTCGACTTTATTAAACTGGTGCAGGCGAATCAATCCTCGCGTATCTTTGCCGTAACTCCCCGCCTCTCGCCGAAAGCAAGGCGTATAAGCGCAATGGTGAATCGGTAATTCTTCGGCATCTATAATCTCCTCTCGATACAAGTTTGTCAATGGAACTTCGGCAGTCGGCGTTAACCACAGGTCATCTTCTGCACATTTGAAACTATCTTCCGCAAATTTAGGCAATTGCCCCGTTCCCCGCAAACTTTCGCTATTAATGAGGATCGGGGGCATTACTTCCGTATAACCCGCAGCAATTTGGCGATCGAGCATGAAACTAATCAGGGCGCGTTCCAGGGCAGCCCCCGCGCCAACGAGGGTTACAAAGCGACTTTGGGCAACTTTCACCGCCCGTTTAAAATCAAGAATTCCCAATTGTTCGCCAATTTCCCAATGGGGCAAAATGTTAGAATTTTCGGGCAAATATTCGTCGCCCCAGCGCTTTACTTCGACATTTTCCTCCTCGTTTTTGCCGGGAGGTACGGAGTCGGCAGGCAAATTTGGGAGTTGCAGGAGCAAACTTTCGATTTGAGCTTTAAGCTGTTTTTCTTGAGGTTCTAAATTGGCAAGTTGGGTTTTAACGGAATTCCCTTCTTCTTTAAGGGCTTGAATTTCAGCGCTTTGAGGATTGGTACCGCCTTTGATTTTTTGACCCACCAGTTTGCCAATTTCGTTACTGCGCGCTTGCAGTTGATTGCGACTCGATTCGAGTTCTCGCTGTTGGCGATCGAGGTCTAAAATGGGCTGGAGGTTGTATTCGTCCGCACTGCGGCGAGCGAGTTGTTTTTGAACGAATTCCGGGTTTTCTCTAATTTGTTTTAGGTCTAACATTGGTCATTTTTCAACGGATGTCTAGGTCGTGTGCCGCCAACGGATAAGGGGCGGCACAGTTAAGTTTGTTGGTCATTGGTCATTAGTTATTAGTCATTAGCAAACAGCGAGCAACGAAGAACATAGCAAACAGTGCCGCCCCACCCCCAACCCCCTTCTATAAGGGGGCAAGGGGGTCGGCACACGGCAAACGACATCTGTTGATGAAGGACAAAGGACAAAAGACAAACTCACTTTGTAATCCGATTGAGAAGAGAGAGGGAACTAACAATTCCTGCGAAGTGGGCTGCAATCGTGTTGGTATTGGCTTGAATGACTAACAAATCGATGGAATTAACAAACTCTTTGGGGTCGGAACCCAGGGCGAGTTGGGGACGCGCGAGGGATTTGAGCAAAACAATACCCACAATGGCTTCGGCACCGATAATCGTTAGGAGCATCCCAACTAAATTAACAATCAGTCCCATGCGAATGACTTGAATTGTATCGGCTTTTTTCGGTCGCTCGCTTGCGTCGGGACTTTGTAGCATTCGGGCGATGAGGGTGTAGCGAAAGGAGAAGTAAATTCCCACCGCCAAAACAATCAGCCCGCAGATGGCAGAAAACACGCCAAAGCCAGTTCCTTGGGTTGCTGAAGTTTGGCTGCCAATCAAACTGGGGGCAGAAAACAAGACGGTGACGAGGGAAACAACCCCTAAAACCAACTGAACCCAAAAGCCAATATTGCCAGCCCATTTGAGGTCGGTTGCCACTCGCTGAATGGCTGAGGGGAGGGGAGTTGTGATATCTGAGGAGCGCTCTTTCATTGTGAGAGTGGAAGCGGGTGAGAGAGTTTAAGGGTTGCCTCGATTGGGGCGGTTGGGGAAGGACACAGAAGCGTTTTCGTTGTTAAGAACGGCTTTCTCAATTTTTAACTTTTGAGAACTTTTTTCTTTTCCGGGGGTCATGGGAGCGGACATCGTATTTTGAAATGGAGCAACGGTTCCATTGGCAATGTTTATTTTTACTCGATCTGTGTAGCACCTCTATAAAAACTATGGGACAGTCTCGGAAACTGACGTGGAAACAGCACTTAACCTACTTGAGCTGCGCTGCTGCGTTTGTCTTTAGCTTAGCAGCCTATCAGCAGGAAATGACTCCGCCGCGATCGCGAAGCGCGTTTCGGGCGACATCGCCTCTTCAACTCGCTCTTGGCAGGCGCGATAATGTTAGCAGCACTCCCGCTCGAGTGGGAAGACCTGCTCCAGAGCGCTTTCGTCCTACAGCTCGATAGGTTTCGCACTTTCCCCCGCCTCATCTTTCAGCTCGCTTACTCCAACGAGATTTAAACGACTTGAAGGCGGACAGATGTTAGGATGTTAAAACGACCTTGGCAATAGAATTGAATTTTGGAGCGCAACGTGACTTAAGACAGCGCTGTCATTTCTGTGTATCCTCGTATTGCTCTACTCGCCCGAAGATTTGTAAGCTAGAGTAGACCAAATGAGGGGCTGGCACACTCGCTCTGAACTCGGTGCATCCAGACTAGAATGCAGTGGTCATTCAGTTTATCCGTTCGTTATGGGAAATTTGATTGGATGGGTTACACAATGAAGTTCGAAGATATCTATAAGTTTTTTAACAACCCGCCTCCTGACTATCTCAATAAGGAACTTGCGGTTTGTTATATCTTGTCTATTCTGTTGCAAGGCGAGTCCTACGGTACCGAATTGATCGAACAGTTGGAGCAAGATTACTCGACGTACAGGCTTTCGGATACGGTCTTGTACGGCGCGCTGAAGTTTTTGGAACAAGAGGGAACCATTGCGGGGTATTGGAAAAAGGTTGAGGGACGGGGACGACCGCGCCGGATGTATCGCGTCTGCGATGAAGCTCGCCAGCAATCTGAAGAGTTGGCTCGTTTCTGGCAAGATTATATTACTGAAGAGCATAAGGCGATGTGACGTTCCTTCTTGTCGCGATCGCGCTGCGATGACCGCAGTATTTTTTTCTCTAAAAACAGGGACTTGACTGCGGTTGGCTGTTTCCTGCACGGGTTTTTACTCCTTTAGGCGGATGACGGTTGAGGCTTTGGTCTCGCTCGAAATCAGGCACGCGATCGCTCCTTTTCTTTTTTTCTCCTAAACTGCCGTGAATACTTCAATTCTGTCCTCAACTTTTTTCTTGACTCTCCTGTTACTGGTCGGTCTGGTTTTTTTTATCCGAGCTTCGGTGAAAGAACGCATCCAACAGGTTCAATTCATTTCCGACCTTCCAGAAGAATTGCTGCTCTCTCAACTGCAAGCGCATTTCGAGCAGAGAGCTTATCAAATTGCATCGGTTGATGCCCAACAGCAGCAAGTCACCTTTCAAGGAAGGGTTCGTCCGAGCGGCTTTTTAGCCGTTTTTTTGACGCTCCTTGCTGCCTGCGGACTCTTTTGTTTGGCGCTGGTTCTGTCCTTTCTCTATCCAACCTTTGCTCGTTTTTTTCTCGCCTTGACGCTCATCGCTCCCTTAGCTGGGGCGTTTTATTGGCGCAAAGCCAACCGAGTCGAGCGGGTTCTTTTGAAGGTCGAACGGGTCGAGCGAGAGCCGGGACAGTCTTCCCAAAGTTTGATGACTGCCATTGCTCATCGCGACGAACTCGCACAATTGCAAAAGGCATTGCCTCTGGGTGCCGCGCCTCAATAAATTTGGCTTCCCCTCAAGCTTTAGGAAGCTGAGGGGGAGTAAGCTTTAATCGCCGTTTTTGTGCCAAGTTAAACGATTTCTCAACTCCTTACTGATTAACCACAGCAGCCACAACGGGAATGTTGTTAACTGTGGGTGTAACCAGTCGCAAACTGGGAAAGAGAAAATGATTTTCCTCTACATACTGCGCCCCAAACAACCCTTTTTCTGCCCAAAAGTAGCGATCCGTAGTGTGCTCGTTCCGTCGGACAACTAACAAAGCCGGGGGAACAATTCCTTTAGAAGCTATATATTTTCTGGCTGCGGTGACGGGTTTTTCTTCGCCACTTTCAAGGTTATACTGGGGTACTAATTCCAGGATTTTTCGTCCTTCTTGACGTCGGCGACTTTTGCGTTTGCGTTTTCTGGCCAATCTGCGTACCTCCTCTTCTGGCGACTAGCTGTAATATCAGTTACAAAAGCCGTGGCTAGTATATCCGGTTTGAGACGAAATATCAAGCCTTTGGAGAGGGAAGATTTTCAGACCCCGGAGTTGCTTGAATGGGTGAATATTCAAAGAGTGTGAGGTTAAATGGGGGGATCGAAGCAGGCCCAAACATCCAAAAATTAGTTAACAAAATGTAAAGTTTCGCCCAAAGACTGATAGCGGACTCGCGCCACGCTTCGCGCCTCCTCTGCATTATTGAATAGGGATCGGTCCCCCTAACCGGAATTCAAAACCCATGTCGCTTTCTAACTCCATGTCCGCGCCCGCAAGTTCGCAGTTCCTCGATCTGTGCCAATCCCAAGCCACACTGTTAACCCAAGGCTTGGGTGCAGCTTGGTGCGCGGTGTACCTCGCCCAAGAACTAGCCGACAGCGGACCCCAACTCGTTCCCGCGATCGTCTGCCCCAAGGAAAGCGCCCAGACATCGGGAAGGGTGGGGAATCTCATCAATCCCAAACGCTTGCTCGCCTCTGCTTTGCCCGAGCAAACATCAGAATTTTTCAGTGCCGCCGACTTTCCCGAAGATTCGGAAGGCGAAAACAGCGACAGGGGGGTCGATCGCGGCTACCAAATCGTGTTACCCCTAATCTACCAACAGAATGTTATGGGACTGTTGGTCGTTCGGCGCAAAGAACGCAAGTGGAAAAAGGAAGAATTCATCCAAATCGAGCAAATTGCCAGAACCCTCGCCATCGCCTGCCAACTGGACCGCCGCCAAGGATGGTTCAACGGTCAACTGCACGACCAACTCCAACTCCAACGCGCGCAAACCGAAATCCTCGATAATTGGCTGCATCAAATCCGCAACCCTCTCACCGCCTTGCGCACCTTCGGCAAACTCCTACTCAAGCGTTTCCGCTCCGAAGACCGCAACCGAGCGATCGCTGAAAGTATCCTGCGCGAAAGCGATCGCCTCCAAGGGTTTCTCGAACAGTTTGACGAGTATATAGACTCCCTCAAAGACGAAATCGCCGCTCTTCCCCCGGAAACCCTCGAGCAATGGCACCCCGAAGATGAAAACCCCCTCGAATGGGAAACCGTCGCCACCCCCGCCGCGCGCCCTTTGCCCCTCCTTCCCAGCGGCGACTTGCACCTCCAAACCCTCGACCTAACGGCGCTGTTAGAACCCCTCGTCCAAT
>JAXHVQ010000066.1:0-30741 GCA_034189065.1 Cyanobacteriota bacterium | reverse complement strand
AATGCAAAAATTTGACCGCGTTCGGTCGAGAGTCAAGTAACTGCTCTTGATTAACGAGAGAAAGGAAGCAGTTGAGTTAGTCTTTTACTATTTCTGCAAAAATGAAGGGATTTTCTGCAAAATCAATGGTAATAGACTGTCTTCTTCATGCCGTGTTGCTGGCTCCGGCTGGGTGGGTGAGGAGGCGATCGCTGCCTCCTAAACTTACAACTTCGGCGAGATCGTCGAACTCACGTTGTCCAATTTAAATAGAAATGCTATAATATTTATGTTTTCGGTCGATTTAGAAACTGAAGTATTTTTAATTAAAATGCTCTAGTCAAGAAAAAAATGAAGCAACCCTCTTTTTTTATTGTCGGCGCTCCGAAATGCGGTACAACGGCTCTGTGTAAATATCTAAATCGTCATCCCGATATTTTTATTCCCCAATTAAAAGAAATTAAGTATTTTGATAAAGATTTTATCAATAAAAGACGGAACCAAACTTTAGAGGATTATCTTCGTTTTTTTGAAGAAGGACAAAATAAAATTTGTGGAGAAGGCTCGCCAACCTACTTGAGAAGCCAAGTTGCAGCGCAGGAAATCAGGAATTTTAACCCAGACGCAAAAATCATTATTATGTTAAGAGAGCCAGTCTCTCTTTTATATTCCCTTCATAGTCAGCGTCTCTGGAATGGCTCGAGCGAGGATATCCAAGATTTTAAGTTAGCGATGGAAGCGGAAGCCGACCGAAGACAAGGCAGAAGAATTCCTGAAAAATGTACAAATATCGAAAAATTATTTTATCGTTCTGCTGTCAATTTTACGACGCAAATCGAGCGGTATTTCAGTGCTTTTGGTCGGGAGAACGTACATATTATTATTTTTGATGACTTTAAGCAAAAAACTCGCGATACATACCGGGAAACACTGATTTTTTTGGGTGTCGATCCCAATTTTGAAACTGATTTCAATAAAATTAACGCTAATCGAAAAGTCCGCAGTCGATTTTTGCAAACGCTGGTAAAGTATCCCCCAGCTAAGGTTTTAGAAATTGGTAAATTTCTAATTCCTTTACCTCAAACTCAACGGCGCGCTCTTTTAGAAGCTGCTAAGTCAAGTTTAAGGCATTTCAACAAAAACAAAACGAAGCGTCCTCCTTTAGATGCGGAGTTCGAGAAGAGTTTAAAACGAGAATTTGCTCCAGAAGTCGAGCGTTTGAGTCGTTTAATCGGTCGCGATTTGACGTATTGGAGTCAATAAATAAAGTGCTTGAAAATACTGAACTTTTGTTTCGCTAAAAATTTTCATCCAAATGACAATCGTTCATTTTCCGCCAACCCCAACGCGATCGCAGTGTATTGGGGTTGCTTAAATCTTCACAACGGGGGGATTTTATCAAAGTTCTTGCACTGCGATCGCCGGAAATATACTATCTCCCCCTACTTCCCCTGCTTCCCCTGCTCATCATAACACTTATTCAGCAAACCCTAATTGGGTACCGCGTCCCGATCGCGCCCTCAATTCCACTCTTTTCTATCTCTTTAACACAAGACATCTCCAACAATTGGGTATTACCCCAATTGTGGAGATGTCTGCTTAGCGGAGAATAGCTCAATCTAACTCCTCAAAGTTCCCTTCTCACTTCTCCATTCCTAGAAATTCTCCTTACGATAACCGAAGCCATATTGATGGGCGAGTCGATTCAAAACACGAGAAAGTCCCGGAGGACCGCAGAAGAAAACATCCACTTTTTCCGATTGATGTTGGGCCGCGATCGCGCGAAAATCGGCATCCCAGTCGGGACGACCTGTTTTTGTTCGACTTTTCAACCCCGAAATCAAATCAACTTGAGTTTGAGCGTGCATCAAGTCCATTGCCATATAAAGCGTACAGGACTTCATATCGGATTTTTTCTCAGCCCCAGTCAAATACAAATTAATATCGAATAAGCCGCGAGTGTCTTCTCGTTCGATCTCCGACAGCAATTCGATAAACCATTCAAAGGCTCTTTGTTCGCGATTTAACCAGTAAAAATACACTTTTTGTAAGCGCATTGTTCCCGAACCATTTTTAGCTCGCGCTGCAATACTCCTGAGAATCGAAGCAAAAGGGGTAACGCCAATTCCCGCCGCGACTAAAACCGCATTTTGAGATTCAAAAATATGCGTGCTAGGAGTGCCGTAGGGACCATCGATATAAACCTGTAATTCTTCCTCCATTTGGGTTCCGCCCGCTGCAATCCAATGTTCCCGCTTTTCTCTAAAAAGCTGGTAAATTTTCCCCGTCCAACTGCCAACAGACCGAATATGAACCGAGACAATTTCTGGCTGTTCGGGAGCGCTACTAATGGTGAAAGGGTGCCACTCAAAGTTAGAAACATCGGGACATTTGAGAAATAAATAGTCGCCCGGTTGATAATTAAAAGAAGGAGGTCTTTCAATTTCCAAACCCAGTACCTTTGAGGGGAGCAAAGAGGCATTTTTCACAGGCGTGGGTTTTTTAGTATTGCTCCACCGTAAAATTTGTTCTACCCCAAAGCCAATAAGAGGAACTAAAGCCCACTTCCAAAAAACGGGTCCGTGAATCAACATTAAAATGAACCAAAAAATATAACCCATATGGGCGACATAAAAGAGAACGAAATGACCTCCTTTCCGAATTGGCGCTTGTGCTGTTACCCACATAACGGTAAAAACAATAAGTAACAAAAAGCCGGAAAGACCTGCTTTTGTTCCTAAAAGATTGCTGAAAAATGGCGATGATAACGTCGAGTAATTCAAAAAGTGAGCAATTGTATGGACGACCGCCGATGCAAACATTACCTGACCGACGAGTTTATGAAACTCAATATGTTCGTCAATGGGGAGATAGTTATTGAGAGGTCCTTTGCGCAGCCAAGTCATGAAATGTCGCATAACTGGAATGAGAATCAGCGCGCCATTAAAGTTGAGGGTAGCACCGCAGCCTCGCGCAATTTGCACGTAAATATTGGCTCCTTGACTGTTGTATCTCGCCATCGCCTCGAAGAATAGGAAGAGATTAACAACAATATAAAGGGCGAGGAAAGCAAACGTAATCCAGTTATTGCGCCAATAATGCTTCAATCGTTCTTTTTCTTGCCGTTTCTTTTCTTGAGGGGAAATGAATCCGGTATCGGGTTGGTGGGGGGTTAACCAGCTTACCGAACTGACTGTCATCGCCTCGAGTAAGTCGGGCGATTTTTCCATCAATACTTTGAACTCGCTAAAGGAAATTTCGCCGCTGCCATCGGTATCGGCTTCTTGAAATAAAATATCTACGAGTTGAGCGACTTGTTCTGGGGGAAAATCTAAACGGTTTTCTATCAAACTCGCCTTCATAAATTCCTCGAGCTCGTCTTTGCTGATACAGCCGTCGCCATTTTCGTCGTGGAGTTGATAGGCAAATTCTAGCTTATCTTCAACTTTACCTAAAATCAGACTTTCTGTTACGTTTAAGAATTCTCTAACGTCAACTGTGCCGCTGCGATCGCGATCGAATAGGGAAAAAAGGCGCTCGGCTAAATAGGGGTTTTTCAAGCCCAAACTTCCCTGAAATTCGTCGCGATCGATTTGGTTATCTTCGCCGGCTACTTTGATAAAAGCATCTCGTAACTCGGCTAATCGGTTCAAGAGTCTTTGCGATTCGGTTAAGGGTTGATTGCGATTGGTCATAATTTAAGTTAGTTTTTCGACTGATATTTAACACCGTCGGGTAGGATAGCACCTTCGAGATAAGCTGCTTTTAGCTCGGCAAGACTGACTTTTGCGCCCTTAAGATCTGCGCCGTTGAGATAGGCATCGCTCAGATTAACCCCGCTCAAACTGGCATTTCTCAAATTCGCATTACTCATGTTGGCCTGACTTAAGTCGGCGCAAATTAAGTTAGCAGAACTCAAATTGGCACTACTGAGATTCGCTCGGTTCAAGCGCGTAAAATCTAGATTGGCGTGGCTGAAATCTGTGCCTACCAGTTTGGCTTGAGACAGTTCGGCATTACCTAAGTTGGCATGAGAAAGGTTTCCATAGCTGATGTCGGCTTTACTTAATTTGGCTTGGCTCAGGTTAGCTTTGGGAAGATTGATGTCGGCTAAATCCGAGCCGGGGGCATCTAATCCTCGCAAGGTAACGCCATCTTCGTTTAAATCTTGGAGGGCGAGAATTCTGGCATAACTCACTTTGACGTTTTGGGCGGCATCTACAATACTCCATGCTTGGTAATGAAATTGTTTTCTGCGATCGGGTGCTTCTTTGACAAAGAGAACTAAAGCGACGACAAGGCTAATTGTATCGGCTTCGCCGAGAATTTTACCGAAAAGAGAGTTTTCTTCAATAATTAAAAAGACGACTGCGAAAAAAGCGACGGATACTGTCGCAATTAACCAAGCAGGTTGCGTCCAAAACGCATCGACGCTTGCATTCCAAGTTTTGTTAGCGGTTTCTTGCCCTTGTTTGAACCAAGAACGAGAGCGCCATTCTTGATACTGTTGCCCGAGGGTTCCTACAATGAGTTGGCTGAGTTGCCCGATGGTTAGGTTTTTGAGTTCGTCGCTTGGGGTTTTCTGGGGTTCGCTGGCGGGGCTTTTTGGGGGCGTTTTTGGAGGCGTTTTTGGAGGCGTTTTTGGGGTTGCGATCGCGACTTTATCGACAGTCTCTTCTGGAACGGATACCCCTTTAGCACCTTGTAGCATTTGCGCGGCGATCGCTTGGTACGCAGCTAACCATCCTTGCTGAATTTCTTCTGTCCAATCCTCTTGTAAATACTCGGCAAAGGTGGCGAGTAATGCCTCTCCCACGGGTTCGTAATGGCGGGAATTTGTGCCATAGTCAACGTGCCTTGCGCCTAAGTCTCGCAGCACTTTCCCTAGTACGTTGGGATTGCGCAAATTTTCGACGACTAAAACTAACGATTGTAGGAGTTTTTTCTCCTGCTTCGCCATCTCGGTTTCCGCAAAGAGGGGTTTCACTTCGGGATGGGCGGCAAACAGCTTTTGGTAGAAACTTGCTGCAAATTCTTCGGCTCGCGGCTTAATTTTCTCAAAGCTTTCTTCGAGTAACTCGACGGGCAGTTCTTTTACTTTAGCCTCGAAGATAGGTTTGGAAGGGGATGAGGCGGGGACTGGAGAAGCTGGGGGTGCCTTTTCGAGAACGGGGGTATTTTTTTGAGGGGGTGGGGGAGTTTTTGGGGATGGAATTTCGACTCCCGCGCCTCGTAACATCTGAGCGGTAATCCCTCTATATGCTATTAACCATCCTTGCTTAATTTCTTCAGTCCAATCTTCTTGGAGGTACTCTTCAAAAGTGGCGAGTAATGCTTGTCCTACGGGGCCGTAATGCCGAGGATTGGTGCCGTAATCTACGTGCCGAGCGCCTAAGTCTTGTAATACTTTTCCTAGTACGTCTGGATTGCGTAAGTTTTCGACAACCAACACTAAGGCTTGTAGGAGTTTTTTCTCCTGTTGAGCCATATCGGTACTTGCGAAGAGTGGCTTAACTTCGGGATGGGCGGCAAAGAGATTTTGGTAGAAACTTACTGAGAATTCTTCGGCTCGCGGTTTAACTTTTTCAAAGCTTTCTTCGAGTAACTCGATGGGCAACTCTTTTAAGGAAATCTCGGATATTTGGGTTGGGGGAGGCGAGGCGGATACGGTTTCCTCTAAAGGTGCTTTTTCGAGAAGCGGTGCCTTTTCTGGCGTTGGGGAAGGCGTTTTTTCCAGGGACGTTTCCACCGCTGGCTGCGGAGGAGATAAGGTGGGCGAGGGAGGATTTGAGGAGGCTTTTTCCCGAGTTGGAGGGGGCGTTTCTTCAGGAGGCATTTCTACTCCCGCTCCCCGCAACATTTGGGCAGTAATGGCTTGATAAGCAGCTAACCATTCTTGCTGAAGTTCTTCAGTCCAATCTTGTTGGAGGTACTCTTCAAAAGTGGCGAGTAATGCTTGTCCTACGGGACCATAATGCCGGGGATTGGTTCCGTAACCTACGTGCCGAGCGCCTAAGTCTTGTAACACTTTTCCCAGGACTTCTGGGTTGCGTAAGTTTTCAACAACTAAAATTAAAGCTTGTAGGAGTTTCTTCTCCTGCTGAGCCATATCCGTACTGGCAAACAGAGGCTTAACTTCGGGATGGACGGCGAAGAGATTTTGATAGAAACTGGCGGCGAATGCTTCTGCCTCCGGTTTGATTTTTTCAAAACTTTCCTCTAAAATTTCAACCTTTAGTGACATTTTTGGGGATTTCCTAAGAAATTAGAGTTTTAAGTTTTCCAACTCTTGTCGCACTGCTGCCATAAACTCCTCAGCATTTTTAATTCCCATTTCTCCGAGAGCTTGCCATTCTTCGCGGGTATAATCTAAATCGTGTCCCATGATTTCCTGAGTCCAGTAAGGTAGGCTATCTGGATTTTCCATCAGGTCATAGGTCAGCTTTAACATTTCGGTTCCCGACGTTTTATCTCTCACTTTTGCGGCTAAACAGAAGGAGAGTAGTTTGGCTAAATGACTGTTAGGGGGAATCGCCAATAAGAAAGCCATGTTTTGCGCTAAAGCAAAGTCATCTATTTTCATGAGTTTGAATGGTCTAGCAGATGGGAGAATTTTGGTGAGTCCCTTTTTCTCGTCCTCTCAAGGTTGCTTCCTTCATTTTTTGGATTTGTAACAAAACTGAGGGTTTGGTAAACTCAATGGAGGAGGAGCCTTCAATATTTTCTTCTTTGGCGATAATTTTGTCAAGTTTTTTTGCAAAAAAATCAGCGTGCGCTTGACTTCCAAGGAGCGATTTGCGTTCTGCAAGCGACCGACTATGAGATTGTTTGTAGGAAAGGTAGGAAGAATGGGCTTGTTAGGGGGCATTTTGCCGATACAATAGCAACAGGCAAAATTAAAACGGTTTGAGAAAGTGACGTTCGAGCTAGAGCGGTTTAATGAGATTGCTGACAAATGTAAAAACAGCGCGATCGGCAAGCATTTGCCCAACGCGCTTTACGTCCATATTACTGCCCTTCCCGCTCTCGATCGCGTCCTCCAAGATTACGAACAGTTAGCCCGCAGCCTCGCCAACCCCGATCGCAACGCAACCTTAATTAAATTTAATACGAAAAAGCCGACGATTTCCTACCTTTCCTACCCCAATTTCGATGGAGATCCCCACCCGGCACTTTACGCAAGCATTCAAGTTGACTTACAAACCGCACAAGTCAACCGTCGCGATTACAGCACTTCGGGCAACCCCCCCATTCTCCACCGCAAGGAAACCTTCGTCGCGCCGGACTATCCCCTCTACCGCACATTTGCCCGACTCACGCGCCAGGAAGAGGAACTCGGACTCTTGGCTAATTCTCGGTTTATCGGTACGCGCCGGGAGTGGTTGCAACGCTTAGCATTTCACCGCGTTGAAATTCGAGGACATCGGTTAGTGCAGCATTGCGAAGAGGTGCAGGGGAGCGGGGGAGTGGGGGAGCGGGAGAGCGGGAGAGTGGGAGAGCAGGGGAGCGGGGGAGTGGGAGAGCGGGAGAGCGGGAGAGCGGGGGATAGGGGGAGATGGGGAGATGGGGAGATAGCATCGGTTTCCATCGATCGCCACAAGGCAGCAATGGTTCGCAAACAACTGTCGCGTCCGACGCGCGCGGCATTGGAGGCGGGGTTATTTGCGCCGGAAACGACGTTTTTCGATTATGGGTGCGGGTACGGGGTAGATTGCGATCGCCTCGCCGAACAAGGTTACGCTAGTTCGGGTTGGGACCCCTACTATCGTCCCGATACGCCGCGCGTTCCCGCCGATATTGTCAATTTGAGCTATATCATTAATGTGATTGAAGACCCCGCAGAACGCCGGGAAGCGCTGATCCAAGCGTGGGAGTTAACGCGCAATGTTTTAATTGTTGCCGCCCAGGTTCTCATCCAAGATTTTACCAGCGGTCAAATTGCCTACAGCGATGGCATTATTACGCGCCGCAATACGTTCCAAAAATATTACGAACAGGAGGAACTTAAAACTTATATCGACCAAGTTCTCAATGTTGATTCGGTGCCGGTGGAACTGGGGATTTATTTTGTCTTTCGCGATGCGGCACAAGCAGAAGTTTTTCGCGCCTCTCGCTTCCGTTCCCGCGCTTCTACGCCAAGAATTCGCAAAAAAGTACGGCATTTTGAAGATTATGAGGCGATGTTGGCACCGTTGATGGGGTTTGTCACCGAACGGGGAAGATTGCCGGTTAGGGGGGAGTTGATCCAGGAAGAGGAAATTTTGGGAGAGTTTGGGTTTTATCGACGCGCCTTTGATTTGGTTTTGCAGGCGACTGATGCCGATGAATGGGAGGCGATCGCGGAAAAACGCCGTCAAGACCTTAGCGTTTATTTGGCGCTGTCTCACTTCGTCAAACGTCCCAAGGCGCGCGAATTATCTCCCTTGGTTAAGGAGGATTTTAAAGCGCTGTTTGGCAGTTATAAAAAGGCTTGTTTGTTGGCAGATATGATGCTGTTTAGCGTGGGCGATTTACAAAATATTGCCGACCTTTGTCAAGGGAGTCTGGTGGGGAAGAAATCGTCTAAAAGTTTTGCGGTTCATCTCAGCGTTTTAGAAACTCTCGACCCCCTATTGCGGCTGTATGAAGGTTGCGCGAGTCGAACTTTTGGTCGTTTAAATTCGGCAACGGTTGTCAGATTTTACCTCGATCGCCCGCAAATTTCTTATCTTTATTATCCCCATTTTGACGAAGAGCCTCACCCCGCTCTTAAAACCAGTATGCACGTTAAATTGCAAGATTTAAATGTGGTTCGCCAAACTTATGATACCAGAAATCCTCCTATTTTACACGAAAAAAATCTCTTAGTTTTGCCCGATTATCCCAAGGCAGATACATGGGCAAGACTGACACAACAGGAAGAAGATTGGGGGTTGCTCGACGATCGCGATCGCATTCGCCTGCGCAATGGATGGTTGCAGTGTTTGGAGGATCATTGCGCGATGTTTCACCACAATCGGCTATTGCGACGCAAGGATGCCGATCCCTACAAGCTGCGAGTGTTACGCGCTGCGGTCGATACGCGCCGCAGACAGAGGCGTAAATCAATTAAAAATTAAATGCAATGACTAAACTAGATTTTAGGGTTTAGAACCAATTCTCAATTCCCAATTCCCAATAACTAACTAATATTATTCGTCAACCCACACAACCCCGCATAGCCGATCGCGATCGCGTCTACCGAGTCGTCGGTGGGCAACTGCTCCAAATTAAACAGCACTTGTACCATTGCGGCAACTTCCCCCTTATCGGCGCGTCCGTTGCCCAAATGGGCTTTCCAACTGGACTGATGGAGGAAACAAGGAATAATTCCCGCTTCGCGACAGCAAACCAAATTAACGATGCCCACCGCTTGTAAAACCGCCCCCGCCGCCTTAATTTGGCGGCTAAAAAAGGGCATTTCCACAGCAATATGAGTGGGTTGAAATTCCTTCAGCAAAGCCGTTAAATCTTGTTCCAACTCCATCAAACGTTCGGCAGTGGGCCGCGATCGCGCCGTTGAAACCGTCCCGTAGTCCACCAAAGTGGGAACGCGATCGCCCTTTTCATCGAGAATCGCCCAACCCAACATCGCCAGTCCCGGATCGAGACCGAGCCAGCGACAGGTTACTATTTCGCTATTGGGCGCTATCTTAACTTCCACGCTTCAAACTGTAGCAGAATCAAAGGCATTGCTTGATTGTAGCGAAGACAGGCGCGCGTTGCGGCGATCGCGTATATTAAAGATAGTTCAGTTACCATCTCCAACCGTCCCCAGGGTCGCCGATGCCTCAACAGAAGAACTACTACGACATTCTCCGCATTTCGCACCGGGCTACAATCGAAGAAATCAAGACAGCGTTTCGCCAACTCGCCCGTCAATACCATCCCGATTTACATCCCAACAACCCCAAGGCTGAAGCCGAGTTTAGACGAATTTGCGAGGCCTACGAAACCCTTTCCGATACCACACAGCGCAACCTTTACGATCGCAACGGCACGGTTCAACCCCGAAAGGCGACGCTCAGTCCCTACAAATTTTACGTCAAAGGGGCGCAAAAACTTCTAGAAAAAGATTACCAAGGGGCGATCGCTCAATACAATCAAGCCATTCGTCTCAATCCCCGCTTTGTCGAAGCGTTTCTCAAACGGGCTGAAGTCCGCTATAAATTGGGCGACGATCGCGGAACTCTCGAAGATTGTCGCCAAGTTTTGGAAATCGACTCGGATTACGCAGAAGCCTACTACTATCAAGGACGCGCCCGCTATCGTCTGGGTTACTCCCAGTCAGCCATCGAAGCCTATAACCAAGCCCTTTGCCTCGATCCTCGCAACGGACAAACCTACTACCACCGAGGCATCGCCTCTAACGATCTCAACAACAAAGGAGCAGCTATTAACGACTGGCAAAAAGCTGCGGAATTATTTGAAGCGACGGGGGATCTCAGCGGCTACAAGTTGGCAAAAGATACCCTCAGACGGCTGAAAAAACGCCGGTTGAGATGGGGCGAAAATGTGCTAGGCGATTCAATAGCGGGGATGAGTCGGATTTTGGGATTAACTCTCTCGACGTTGGGGGCGGTGGCGAACCCGGGCGGTCGTTTGCTACCGGCTTATTTGCGTTTGGATAAGGGTGAAGCTGTGGTAGTCGGCGTTTTTTTGGCGGCCATTGCCAATTACGCTGCGATCGCGGGCGCTTTTTGGGGATGGCGCAATGAGTTCTCGTTTTCCTTCTTCCATTTGATGGGGGTGGGGTGGGTTCCTTTCCTTTCCCTTGTGGTTTTCAGCGCCCTTGCCCGCCTCCTGTGTCAGCGTCCCGGCAGTTGGGCGGGGGATATTTTCTCAGCCGGAACGACGCTGTTGCCCGTGGGCGTGTTGGCTTTTGCTAGCGCCTTTTCGGTACATTGGGGATTTGCTGTCGCCGCCGCGATCTCGGTTATTACTTGCTGCTATGCCATTTTGATTTTTTATAGCAGTTGTACCCAAATTAGCAATCTTCCCGAAGCAGCGGCCGCGATCGCAACTCCTTGTGCCTTTCTCCTCAGCAGTTGGTTGACGTACTGGGCCTTTATTGCTTTTTTTTCCTGAAGATGCTTCCCCCCGCCCGAATGAGTTCGACGTAGCTAGTTTTACGGAAGAAAGCTGGAGGGGATACAAAAAACTTTACATTTCGAGGTAGAATGGCAAGTTGTTGTCGAGCCCATTCAAATACAGATTTAACAATTAATGTCAACTACACTCAGTGCATCTTCTTCAGTAAACCCTAACTCTAGCAGCGATTCCGAGAGCGCGACCGAGCTAAGTCAAACAGCACTGCGAATGAAAACAACAAGCGAACACTCACGTTTAGAAAAACTAATGCAATCTTATCAAGCCGACCAGCAACTTAAATACCTCCATCTTCAAGCCGAAGTTGAGGTTCTTCTCCAACATCTTCAAACCCTAAAGCAGCGTCGGTTAGCGTCAACGTCAACTGAAGGCGATCGCGTTCTAGAATCCAGCCATACTCGTTAGCCGGAGTTTTGCCCTCGAAGTCAGAAGGTTTTAGGTTTTAAACCCTCACTAAGTAGGCGGGCGCAATTATTCGTAAAATAGCGATTCAATTCAAAATCGTGGAACCCTCTTTGTAGCTGGCTTTCAGCTTAAGTTTTGGATTCTGGGTTGTAATGTTTATTTATGCCCACCTACTTACTCAATGCCTTCTGCCTTCTGCCTTCTGCCTTCTGCCCTCTGCCTTCTCCACATTTGTTAAAATATTGCTTCGGCTCAATTCAACGAGCATACGGCGATCGCTTTTCGCACCAGGGTGACAACTTACATCTAAAAAATACTTACTGTTTAGGTGTTTATTGCAATGCCCTGGTGGAAAATTTTCGATTTAACCCGCCTGAATTACCTTTTGATGGGCGTTTGGGTTGCCCTGGGGACAACAGCAACGGGGTTCAATTTCCCTTTCGCCCAGCGTCTCGAACGCCAAACCCAACTCGCCTTTTACCGATCGCGCGGTTCGGTTCCTCCGCCCCAAGATATTGTCATTCTCGCCATTGATGAGGATTCCCTCAATCAAGGCCAACTGGCAGCCCAAGCGCCCGATCGCTATCCCGAACTCGCCCCCCTCTATCGCTTTCCCTGGCAACGTCAAGCTTACGCCGAAGCCATTTCTCGCCTGATGGCTGCGGGAGCAAAATCGGTTTCCTTCGATCTGCTCTTGACAAATGAGAGCAGTTATGGTAAACAAGATGATGAAAGACTAAAACAAGTCTTACAACGTTGGGGCGATCGCGTCGTCCTCGCCACCGCCCACGAATTCGCCAACAGCGATCGCGGCCTCCAGCATTATCTCGCCAAACCCCATTTTCGGAGTTCAGAGTTCGGGGTTCAGAGTTCAGAATTGAAGAATTCAGAGTTAGAGAATTCAGAATTAAAAATCAAACATCTTCACCCTGTCCCCCCGTCACCCCGTCACCCTGTCAAATCTCCTCTCCTCGGTTTAATCAACTTCATCCTCGATCCCGACGGTCGAATTTATCATCTCTCCAACGACTACGGCGATCGCATTTTGCGCCCATTAAACCTCGAAGCAATCCCCTCCTTCGCCGAAGCCACTCTGGATGCAGCAGGTGCAAATTCTCCTCCCCAGGCGCGCAATGCCCGAAACTCCAATCCTCAAGCCGACATTTTTTACTACGGCGGAACGGGAACCTTTGCCCGAGTTCCCTTTTGGCAAATTATCGACCCCCAAAACTGGGAAGTTCATCGCCAACGCGGAACCTTTAAAAATAAAATCGTCTTAATTGGTGCAACGGCAGACTCCCTCCAAGACCTGAAACGAACGCCCTTTTCCGAACAAATGCCGGGAGTAGAAGTTCACGCCAACGCCATTGCCACATTAATGGAAGGACGCGCCATCGTTCCCGCAATTCCCAACGCATCTCTGCGCGCAGTTGTTCTGTTTTTGAGTTTAGGTGCAATTGGAGTTATTCTCGCTTCCCGCATCCAAAAACCGCTGTGGTACGTCCCGATCGCAGTCGCCCTCAGTTTAACTTGGATGGGTGCGAGCTATGTCAGCTTTACCCTTGCCGGATTGATAATTCCCACCGCCATTCCCGCCATTGTACTCATAATGTGCGGACTTTCAGGTCTCGCGATCGGGGCAACGCGCGAACAATTCCAACGCATTCGCCTCTACCACACCCTCGAACGCTACGTCGCCGAACCCATTGTCAACGAAATTCTCGACCGTCACGCCGACGATTTTCAATCCCTCGTCCAAGGACGCAAAGTTAAAGCTGCTATCCTTTTCTCCGACATTCGCAGCTTTACCACCTTTTCCCTCACCCGCGAACCCGAACAAGTGGTTCAACAGCTCAACACCTACCTCGAAGCAATGGTCGAAGCTATTTTAGCCGAAGGTGGAACCCTCGACAAATTCATCGGCGATGCAGTGATGGCCGAATTTGGGTCTCCCATTTCCCACGGCGAAAAAGAAGATGCGTTGCGGGCGGTTCGCGCCGCGATCGGCATGAGAAAAGCTTTGGTACAATTGCAACAAAAATGGCGAGAACAAGGGCAAGAAGTTCTTTTTAATGGAATTGGGATTCACTACGGAGAGGTAATTGCAGGGGATATCGGGTCTTCAAAGCGGCGAGAATTTGCCGTCATTGGCGATACGGTAAACGTTGCCAGTCGCGTCGAAGGACTCACCGGAAAACTCTCCGTCGATATCCTCATCAGCGAGTCCCTTTACCAATGGGTTAAAGAGGAAGTCGAAGTGGTGGATATGGGCGCGCATCCCCTCAAAGGACGGGGCGATAACACGATTCGATTGTACAGCGTCGTCGGTTTTAAAGGAAGCGATCGCCAACTTTACCTCCAAATGCGCAGTGCGCTGCGACGGTATTTAAAGTTTCGCGCATCGACCGAACGTGCATCAACTTGAAATCTAGAGCGCTGCAATTCCTGAAACCCTTAACTCACAAGCGATTGGGGATAATTTGTAGCGCATAATTATAATTCAGGTTTGCCAATTGCAAAAATGCGCCAAAAATTGCAATTCAGAAATATCAATTTCAATTTTTAGGTTAAAATTGTCGTTAAATACATTTAGAGTATTTGCCTGAATATATAAGTAGGCGGGCGCAATTATTCGTAAAATAGCGATTCAATTCAAAATCGTGGAACCCTCTTTGTAGCTGGCTTTCAGCTTAAGTTTTGGATTCTGGGTTGTAATGTTTATTTATGCCCACCTACTTAGCATTTCTGAACGGGATGTAAACCGTTTCAACGTAGGGACGTTCAATTGAACGTCCCTACAGTGAATTCCGGGCGATTTAATTGTTTACGTTTCGTTTGAAAACGCTATAGCCCAGATTATAATTTAATTGAATTAGTATGGCATTCAGCAAAAGAATATATTGCTAATCGACTCTTTAAGTCTATTGAAGAACTCGAATTTTTAATACATCGACTTTTAAATGAGGGAGAATTAATCATTAAATGGGACAGAAAACTCAAAAACAAGGGTAACGCTGTTATCACAGTTTAAATGCGCAACAGCTTAGGGGGAAATATTAGACTTAATCGTCTTATCGATCGCCTCTTTGAATCTCCAGCCATTACCATTTCCCAGTTTGCAGAGATGTGTGACGTACATTACAATACTGCGCGAGCTGATATAAACCGTTTGGTTAACGCCAACATTCTTACAAAGTCCGATATTCAAGCACGTCCAAAAATTTTTTTTGCTTCAAGTATTTTGGATATTGCCTATGGTGACTAGCCGATAAATGCGTGCCTCACGAGGACAGTATTGAGAACTTCGCGTATTGACTTAAGTTTTAAATTCCTTTTCTCATCCAACGTTGCACGTTTTTAGACAAAAGGAATAGACATCTCCTTTGAATTAGGCTGCAACCCTGACAATGCTATACCTAAATTCAAATTCTTTGGAGATGCCTAACCGTTTTGAAACATTAGTTTCCTTCTCTAATTGTTGCTAGCTTGACGTTTGCGTTTCAGCATTGCACCGATACCCATAGAGCCAAGGGCTAATAGTCCGCTCATCGTGCCGGGTTCGGGAACAGGTTCCTGATCGAACCCTTGAATGAGCCCGGTAAAACGTGCCTCTTCCCCTTTTGTGGGATCGATATCGTCAACACCTCGGAGCTGAATATTCTTCCGCACTCGAAGCTTCTGCACAGGTCGTATCAACTCTGCCCAGTCATCGAAGCCAATATTGGTCGTTGCTGTTAAGTTATCAGCCAATAAAGGATCGTCGCCAGAGGCAAGAAGGGACATACCATTGAAATCGAAGATTCGCTCTTCTATCAAGACTTGTCCCCCATCTACAATATCATCAGGCGTGCCTGAAGGACCGACAAAGCTTAAGTGTACATCTGTAATCGCTTGGTTGTCATCGAGAACGTGAACGTCGAATCCGAAGAATAGATCGAATTCATTTCCAGGAGCAGCTCGCCAGAAGTCATTAAAGTTGATTTGAGGAAAACCTTGTGACGCAAAATCACCAGCAACCGTGATGCTACTCGGGTTAACGGGAGAAACTGAATTAAATGGGCTATCTTCATTAGGACAGGGACCGGGCAAGCAAGCAGGAGAAAAGAAGAAATTGTGGAAAATCTTATCGCCTACTTGGAAGGCATTATCGTTAGCGACAAATGCCTTATTCCCGTCAGGGTTGACCACTTCATCAAAGAAGTTACCAAAGTTAGTCGATCCTGTGAAAATTTGCGATCCCGGTGCGGGCGTGAAAGCACTCGCAGGAACGGTGGAAACTCCCAAGACAGCAGTAGCGGTAGCGACGCAAGCAACAGTTAACGCACTTTTACGATTCATGACAAATTTACCCTAATTTTACAAACAATGTACAAAATCACGAAAAAATCAGAAATTATGATTCAGCTTTGAATTTGCTGAATTCTTGGAGGAAACAACGCCTTTGAAATTCAAACCAGTTAAGAAGTCGAGCTATTAAACTGCGAACAAGATGGTTTTTTGTCATTTGATATTGACAACCGCGCTTAACGAACAATTGCTACCCAGCTCCTTTTTCGTCATTGAAATCAGAAAAAGTATTGCTCGCAAGCTTCCATCCTTACCCAGCCGCAATTCGTTCAGCTTTACTCTATAAACTAGATTTAAGGAGGCTTGTTGTTTGCCTGTGGAAGGAACTTTTTTTCCTTCACTTCAATCACTGTATATCTGATGCTTTTTTTTAGCAAGACCTCTCAACCATCTTCACGAGATTTTCACGAATTTCCCTAAATTGACGGGTGCTTTACTTTTCGCAATAATTATGTTTGTAAACACTTATTAAGTAAAAACAAAAGTGTATAAAATGCTTCTATTTGTCTGAGAGAGGTGAATTCAGCGAGAGCGAGCAAAGTGATTTACATTTATACAGAGTAAAGTTTACAAAACTAAACAAAAAGCACTGCTGTCGAAAGCAGTGCAACCCGTTAGAAACATAAGTAGAGTTTATAATTAAAATCTCGTAAGGTAACTTCACACAAACTTTATAAAGCGAGTCGATCGCGCGATCGCTTTACACGAGCTTTAACAATCGCGCGATTAGCCGTAACTAGCGGGCATCAAAGGATTGAACTCGAACAGCCGCTGGAGGCAAGATACGCGATCGCGCAGTTTCCTCTACGGTCCTATTCCCAACAGCGTTAAAGATCAAGAACGCTCCCATCAAAGCCATAATTGCATTTTCAGTAAAACTGACAACACCGAGAGGGGCCTTGGAGTTTCCTCCCACACAGGCGCAGTTCAAATCCATTTTATCGATGTAGACTGCTTTAAACACCGAAATTGCGCCGATAGAGCCAATCAGCAACGACCCCGCACCCGTGACGAGAGGAGCAATTCCCGAAAGAAACCCCAAACCGACGAACAATTCGGCAAAGGGATAAACTTTACGATAGGGTTTAAACTGCCGCGTCACTAAATCGTACTTTTGGAAGCTTTCAGCAAACGCATCCAAATCCATTAGCTTCAAGGAAGCCAACATCGATAAAGAAATCCCCATAAAACCGGTCATCCCCAGCGAGAGCGCCAGCGTCATCAAGCCAGCAGTCGAAAAAACGGCAATAACGGGCGTATAGGAGTTCTTTTCCTCCATTTCAGCGTTTTCGTCGAAGCGTTCGGCTAATTCCGCGTAGCCGCCGACTCGTTCGTCTCCAAAGAAAATTTGGGGGGTTGTGGAAACGTGGTGTTGAGCTTTAAACTCATCAACCTCTTCGCGCGATCGCAATTTAATATCCTCAAAGTCAATGCCTTCGCGCTCGAGCAAGTTTATCGCTTTGAGTCCCCAAGGACATTCATGTTCTGGCATCGACATCCGATAAACTTTGACATCTGAGAGTTTTGAGGGATTTATATTGGTGGCAGTCATCTTATATATAGTGTGAAGAACATACCCTTACTCTAAAGTCTCCAGTCTACTGGAGAGTCAAGAGGGGTGTTTGTCATTTGTCCTTCATCAACGGATTACTAGGTGGTGTGCCGCCAACGGATACTTCAACGGATTCCACAACGGATTACTGGGTGGTGTGCCGCCAACGGATAAAGGGCGGCACAGTTTTGATTACTGGGTGGATGCGCGCCAACGGATTCCACAACGGATTTTGGGTGGTGTGCCGCCAACGGATAGGGGGCGGCACGGTTGGATATGGGGCGCGCAGGTTGGATAAAGAGCGGCACGGTTTCCTTCGTCCTTTATCCTTTGACATCGGACAACTCTCGATCGCCTACTTTTTAGTACATATGCACTAAATAAGAATTGAAATTTTCGGTCTTCTAACCGGGGAATTATATTGGTTTATGCAGTGGTACAAAGAAGACTTAGCTTATATTCACGATGCGGGTTATGGGAACCATGCGCGCCAGAGTGCGGCTGCAATTTTGGATATATGGGCTGAAAATCGGCTGCCAAAGGGTTTAATCGTGGAATTAGGCTGCGGAACGGGGTTGTCGTCGCTGGCATTTGCTGAGGCAGGCTATGATGTTTTGGGGGTGGATATTTCTCAATCCGCGATCGCGATCGCCCGCACTCGAGTCCCCAAGGCCGATTTTCGAGTCCAATCGCTTTTTGAGGTCGATATCCCTTCCTGCTGTGCGGTGACGGCTATTGGCGAAGTTCTCAACTATTTATTCGCTACGGACGGCGATCGCGCCGAACGTATTGGACTGTTCAATAAGATATATAATGCCTTAATTCCGGGCGGAATATTTGTCTTCGATATTGCAGAACCCGGTCAAGTTCAGTCAGAGAAGGCGGTTCAGGAATTTACAGAGGGAGAAGATTGGGTGGTTCTCGTCGAAAAAGAAGAGGATCGCGATCGCGCAATCCTCTCCCGCCGTATCGTTACCTTTCGCCAAGTCGGGGAATATTATAGGCGAGACGAAGAAATTCACCGACAGCGCCTCTATCGCGCCATCGATCTCGCCAAAGAACTGCGTCAGACTGGGTTTGAAGCTCGGATTGCGCGCGGTTACGGCGATTACCTACTCCCTCCGAGCAGGCGCGCGATCGTCGCCCACAAGCCGCGATAGGGCAGTTATTAGTCGCTTATCATCTATCCTTCATCATCGGCAACCAAACAACTGATGACAAATGACTAATGACTAATGACTAATGACTGCCTAAGAATACTGCTGCACAAACTTTTCCAAACCCGCATTGTATCCTTGTCCGACTGCTTGAAAGCGCCAAGTTCCATCTTTGCGGTACAATCGACCGAACTCAATTGCAGTTTCCGTCGAAAAATCCTCATCCAACTCGTAGCGCGCAACTTCTTGTTGCGTCGTCGAATCTGCAATACGAATGTAAGAATTTCTCACTTGTCCGAAGTTTTGTCGTCTTTTTTCGGCTTCGTGAATCGTCACAACAAAAATCAGTTCTTGAACCGAAGCATCCACTTTCGTCAAATCGACTTCAATCAGTTCGTCATCTCCCTCTCCAGCGCCCGTTCGATTATCGCCTAAATGGTTCACCGAACTATCGGGAGAAGTCTTATTGTTGTAAAAAATAAAGTAGGGTTCGCTCGGAATTTTACCATTCGATCCCAACATAAAAACCGAAGTATCGAGATCGAATTCCGCACCCGTATCGGTGGCGTTAATATCCCATCCCAAGCCAATCCCAGAACTTTGTAATCCCGGTGCTTCCTTAGAGAGATCGATCCGTTGACCTTTACTTAAATTAATCGGCATTCTTCCTCCTGATTGGTCTATATCAATGTTGACTTCACAGCTCAAAAAGCGAATTCCAGAACATTCCTGAAATTTCCAAAAATTGTATCCTTAAGTATAGGGTCGCGTCATTTCTTCCAACCCGTTGACATATACTCCATTGCCAACGGCTGCTACTTTCCATTCTCCCTCGTGACGATAAATTTCTGCCATAATTGTACCGGTTTTACCTTTGTACTCCTCTCCTGATAGATTGTAGCGAGCAATTTCTTTATTGTTTGCGAGGTTAACCAAGCGCACGAAAGCATTCTCGATCTGTCCGAAATCTTGTCCGCGAGAAATGCAATGATAGATATTGACAACGACGACCAGTTTAGCAATTTCTGCGGGGACTTGGGGTAAATCGATCAGAATTTCTTCGTCATCCCCTTCTCCCGCGCCCGTTAAATTATCGCCTAAGTGAGTAATCGCACCGGAGACGTGGCGTAAGTTGCCAAAATAGATAATATCGCTATTACTTTTTAGGCGATCGCTACTATTGAGACAAATGACAGAAGAGTCGAGGTCAAAATTGGCGGTATCTGTGCTAAATAAGCCCAACAGTCCGCGTTTGCTTACATCCCACCCGAGCCCGCACATCAGTCGAGTCAGTCCTGGTGCTTCCTTCGCCAAGGAAATACGCTGTCCTTTTTTCAGATTAATGGTCATCTTCATTCCTCCGATCGCATATTGAGGTTAAAGTTTCCTCAATCCGCTTTAATTCTACGATAAAATCGCGCGAAACGTCTTGTTAGCCAACAGGAACCCGTCAACAACCGTTAATGAAAGGTTATCAATCCAGCTCGAAAATAATGAGCAGTTCGCCATCGCCACTCACTCTAAATCTCCAACTTAAATTTTAAGCATGGCGATTCACCTCTTCCTGCAACCACGCATCCACTGCTTCTCCATCCTTACGCTTCAGTTCGATTTCCACCACCTTAACCAATCCCGAACCCGGAGGTGCAGGTTTTTCGTGGAACAAAATCTCATACCCATTGGGATCCTCATTCCGTTCGCGCAACCAGTCTTGCACCTTCATTGTGCAAAAAAAAGATTGCCCTTGTTCAAACATTCGGGTAACTTGCATTTGGAGGGTGTAAGGATTGATGCGAGCCATATAAATCGATCTCCCGATTATCTTCCGATCGCGATCGCGGTCGAAGGGACTGTCCCTAATTCACCTTTATCCTACTCTATAACTCCCCCAGCTACTCTATAACTCCCAGTTACCTCATGGATTCCATCGAGTTGTTCGATATCGAACCACTTTGCGCGATCGCCGCAACGCCTTCCCCAATCCCCGACAACCTTTGGCTTCTCGCCGCAGGCGGACTCCTATCGGGACTCCTCGCCGGACTCCTGGGAATTGGCGGCGGAACCGTCCTCGTTCCCATTTTAGTCGCCCTCAACACCCAAGCCGTACAAGCCACTGCCACCAGCAACCTTGCCATTGTCCTCACCTCCAGTTCGGGAACGATCCAAAACTGGCGCATGGGTTATCTCGACTTCAAGCGCGTTCTCGTCTTAGGTGTCCCATCCCTCATCACCGCTCAAATTGGCGCGTATTTCGGCGACATCATGGCAGAATACCTTCTTTTAGCCGCCTTCGGCCTCCTACTCCTCGTCAATATCCTCCTCGTCCAACTGCGCAAACGCCTTATCCGTCGCCAACCCACCGCCGATGCGCCGCGTTTCAATCCGACTCTGGCGCGTTTGGGAACCGGAAGTACGGCGGGATTGCTGGCGGGGATATTTGGCATTGGCGGCGGCGTAATTATGGTTCCCTTGCAAATGTTACTGTTGCACGAAGAGATTAAAACAGCGATTCAAACCAGCTTAGGGGTAATTGTCATGACTTCCCTCTCTGCATTTCTCGGACACGCCTATCGCGGGAACGTTTTATTTATTCCAGGTTTGCTGCTGGGACTGGGGGGATTAATCGGCGCGCAAATTAGTACGCGCTTTCTCCCTCGATTAAGCGATCGCGTTGTCAATTTAAGCTTTTACGCACTCCTAATTATCCTCTCTATTTACTTCTTCTGGAGGGCATGGAAAACCTATCAAGGAGTGCTGTAAAGTAAGAAGACACAATAAATAAACGCACGCATCCACACCTACTCCCTCTACCCGTTCTCCAACCCTTAACCGCGCCGCACAGCCGACACCAATAATGACCATTTCTCGGACAATTTGCTTGGGTTTTCTTGCCGTTATTACCGCAGGAACCTTCCTGCTGATGATGCCATTTTCGACCAGTACGGGTCAGTGGAACGATCCCATTGTCGCCCTCTTTACCTCGACTTCTGCCGTTTGCGTGACTGGATTAGCCGTCGTCGATACCGGCACAGATTTCTCGTTTTGGGGACAATTTTTTATTCTACTCCTCGCTCAAATTGGCGGTTTGGGATACATGACAACGACAACATTCCTCATTTTATTAGTAGGACGAAAATTCGACCTCAGACATAAACTCGCCATTCAAGATGCCTTCGACCGTCCTTTACTTCACGGCAGTCAAAATATTATTCGCTCGGTGATTGCAATGACTCTTATGTTTGAGATTGCAGGCACTCTTCTTCTGTTAGGCGTATTTACTCCCAATTATGGCTTGAGAGGCGGACTTTGGATGGCAGTGTTTCATAGCATCAGCGCTTGGAATAATGCCGGTTTTAGCTTGCTTTCCGACAGTTTTGTGCAATACCAAACCTCGCCCATTATTAATTTAGTTATTCCCGCACTAATTATTTTTGGCGGAATTGGCTATCAAGTTATATTTGAATCGTATTTATGGATAGAAAATATTGTTAGGCGCAAGAAGCGAAAGTATTTGTTTTCACTCAACTTTAAAGTTGTGACCAGCACAACTCTATTTTTATTAATTGCCGGAACCATTGCCTTTTATTTCATAGAAATACAAAATTCAGCGACCCTTGGAGGAATCAATCCTTCTCAAAATATTATGGTAGCTTGGTTTCAGTCGGTCACGACTCGAACCGCAGGTTTTAATAGCATTGACATTGGCGAAATGACCAATGCTGGACTATTTATTACCATTGCTTTTATGTTAATTGGAGCAAGTCCCAGCGGCACAGGTGGAGGAATTAAAACAACAACTTTCCGAATTATCAGCCATTGTACCTACTCGATTCTGCGAGGGCAAGATGAAGTGATTTTGTACGGACGGACTGTTCCCAGTTCTTTGATTTTAAAAGCAATTGCTGTCGTTTTTGGATCGTTGACAACCATTGTAATCGCAATTATCATGCTTTCTATAACTGAAGCCGAAGGGCAATTTGAATTTATTCAAATCTTTTTTGAAGTTGTTTCTGCTTTTGCAACAGTTGGGCTATCAATGGGAATTACGGCGAGTCTGTCGGCTTGGGGCAAACTGATTTTAGTCGGGATTATGTATATGGGAAGAGTAGGCGTTTTACTGCTAATGGCTGCCATTTTAGGCGATCCCCGTCCGAGCGTTATTCGCTATCCTGAAGAAAATTTGTTAATTGGTTGATTTTATGATAATAAAACGGACATATTCGTCTTAGTGATGTAAAATCGGTTTTTGTCATTCAAAGTAAAATCAAAAAATGAAGAAATTTCATATTGCGCTTTCTGTCAATAATCTAGCTGCCTCCATTGAAGACTATTCAAAGCGTTTAGGTTGCCAACCTTGTGTTGCGATCGCGAACGAGTATGCTCTCTGGCGAACTGAAAGCGTCAATTTTTCCATTCGGCAAACGGGCGAAGCAAGCGGAACATTGCGTCACTTGGGGTGGGAAGATTCCCAAGCGGTTAGCTTCAGCAAAGAGGTCGATATTAATGGAATTGAATGGGAAGAATTTAATGCTCGAACTCAAGCTGATGAAATTGAGAAGATTTGGCCTCACGTTTGTTACTCTCCGACAGAAGAGAGAGCAGCTTTTTAAACTTTATTATTGCCTATTTGCTTGACAATTGAGTGACTTTATGGTTATATTTTATCGACTTCATGTTTCCACACTTAGCGTTCTCGATTGGATAAGAAAACCGTAGCGATCGGTTCATTTAATTCACCTCTACTGATAAGAAGAAGATGCCTTGAGCATATGATAGGCAATTAAAAGCTGAGTCAGCGCCAGCGGATAACTTTGAATGATTTCGCCCGTCGTCCCTATAAGCTTTCCAATTTCAACATTGCGATCCACGCGGCAACTTTCTAAAGACGGAACTTCCGAGCAAAGAATCTTTTCTAATTCTCTCACCTGGTCTACCGTCGCGTTACCATCAATCTCCAAGACATCAACCGGTTTTCCCATATCCCGCTCCAATTCGAGGCGAACTGCTGAGTCGGGACCAAACAAATTTGATTCAAAAAGATGTAAAATATCTGGGTGAGGAAGCGTCGGTCGCAGAACCAAGCGAACATTAAGATGCTCGTTACTTTCATCGCTGCCGTCAACAGAGGGATAAAATGTAACAATTACGTCAGCCCATTGACGCTGGGGACGAATAAATTGCTCGGAGTCATGCTCGCGCTTTTCCAAAGCTGCTAAAACTTGCTCTTCAGTATAACCGCGCTTGCGCGTATCTCGTTTAACTTTCCAAACTTTACGCAGGGGTTCGGGAGGCGCGAGATAAACTTTAACATCGAAGCAATTTCGAGCGCCGCGCGTAAAATAGCCTAACAAACCTTCGACAATTGCAAACTTATTGGGCTTGAGGTATTCGGGCGGATCGAAATCCCCTGTATCGTGATTATAAATGGGTTTGAGAATCGGTTTGCCGCCGCGCCATAGCGATAGATGCTGTTCGATAATGTCGAGATAGTTACAGTCGGGGTGCAGCGCGCTAATGCCGAATTCGGCACGCTGGGAGCGATTGTAGCGGTGATAGTCATCAGTACAAATCGTGGTAACGTTGGCTGTACCAAGAACCTGCGCAATCCCGCGCGTGAGAGTCGTTTTCCCCGCAGCGCTGTCACCAACAATACCGAGAACAATGTGACGCTGAACCATAGTTGCTCCTGACCCAATTGTGAGATTACCAGTTTCGCATCTACTGCGTTTTTATTCAAGAGATATCATCGAGAAGGCTGTCTATTCACGACGTAAGTTTAGTCAAGGGCAATTATGGTTCCTCATCCTCAACTAACTCCACCGAACCTGCAATCGGTTCGCTCGCATAGCTTTCCATCCCCACTGTTTGTAAAAGTTTGCGCCAAGTGGAAGAAAGTTGATGAATTTCAACTAAATTTGTCGGTGCATCGTACCAAATTTGATTCTCCCAATAAAGATCGAGGCGTTGTTCCACCGTTGCTGTTTGCAACTGCATTTCTAGGTCGGGTCGGTCTACTCTTTCGATCCATCCTTGCTGCCAATCGCGATCGGGTTCTGCAAATTCTGGAGATTCACAGTCTAGCATAAAAATCCAGTAGTATTGTTTATTTTTTTCTAAAGGTTTTTCTATCCATTGAAGAGGAACGCTGACAAAACCAGGCGTTTGGGGCAATATAAATGAAACTTGGGCGTGCAGATTTCCCTCTCGGTCTTCAATTCTTAAGATTCCTTGACTGATGTCGTCAGATTCATAGGGAACGTAAAACCAAAAGATTGGGTATTCGCTGAGTGTAAATCCCGGAGATTCAGCCTCAGTATTCGGTACTATGGATCGGAGAGAAAGATCGGTTTTCGGACAGTTTCCGCGCGTTGCCGGCGTACCGTCGTCATTACTTGGCGTTCCCCGATTCGGCGGTTGTGGTGGATTGGATTTTATGGTTTGAGCGAGTCCGGTTTGCGCGATCGCGAAACCCAAACCCAAGAGGAATTCTAGTAATACGGCTAAAGTTATCGATACAATTGAATTAAATCTTATCATTTTTATGAACCTATTTCTTAACTAATTTTTCTCGTGTATTAAAAGAGCTGACACAACAACAGCAGTCAAGGTGAAAGCGAGTGCAGACGGAATTAGAGGGAGACATAGACCTGTATTTACCAGAAAGACATAACTGATTGCACTTAATAAAATCGGACAAGTACAGGAAACCATTACTTTTAAAGGAGTTCCAGGCAATCGCAAAATTAGTATCCCCCCTATTCCCGACCCAAGCATCACCAATAAAAAATCTATCCCTAGAGGAAAAAAGTGAAACAACGGTCGTCCATCTTCGACAAAGGCGATGAGTTGACTTGTGAAATGCGCCTGTAAAATTAAGCCTCGAATTTCTCGAGAATAAGGGGTATTAAATTCATCTTTTGCCCAAAGTGAATCGGTCACTCCAAGCAAAACAATTCGGTTGCGAATGAGATTTGGATTTACGCGATCGCGCAACACTTCGGTTATCGAAACTTGCTGGGCAATCTCTTCAAAAGAGGAAGTTGCGCGATAATTGAGTAAAATCTGATGTCCTGCTAGCTTTCGAGCGTTTTGATAAAAACCTTTGTGTGGCTTCAGAAGTTCAAAACTAGCCGTCCCAAATTGCCAGCGATCGAGATTTTGGCTTGGGAATTTCAGGGGATAACCTTGGGTTTCTAAGTAGTGAATAGCGAGCAAGGAACTTAAAGAATAATCTGCGGGACATATGGAGGAATCTCTGGATTTTGCGGCGAGTAAATGACGACGGATGACATTCGATGAGTCCCTGACGGCGTTAATAAATCCAATTTGATGCTCTAACAGATGAGATGGAGGCTCGATTCCAGATTTTGTTCCACTTGGATAAACACAAATCGAAAAGTTATGAGGATTGCGCTGGAGGAATCGAAATAAGTTTGTTCGGGTTTCCCTGTTAGTGGGATCGCGATAAATATCAATTCCGATCGCGCTCGGTTTGGACTCGTTTAACTTCTTCAAAAGTCGCACCATCAACTCGTCGCTAATGGGGTAGCGATCCCTAAGTTTTTGAATATCATCCTTAGTAATAGTAACGATTAATAATCTCTCATCGGGTAATTCTGTAGGACGCAGTTGCATTTGTTTGTCAAACGCCGCAAGTTCCAAGAGTTGTAGCAGTCCAAGTAGACGCATTCCCATCACTAAAATTGCGACGGCGATACTAATGACACCCATCCGAAAAAGGGAAATTTGAGGAGAGTGCGTTGGGAAGTTGTCTAGCTGTTGACAAATCCACTGCTCGTTGAAAACTGACTTATAAATGCGGTTATAAACTTTTATTTTACGATTTTGGGCAATCGTTAAGCCCGAAAGTTGTAAATCTATTTCTTCGGGGCGATCGCGAGCGGCAACCTCTCCCCGTCGTAAAACTTTACGATACAACTGGAGTAGAACTTTTGTTTGCTGCGGATCGTTGAGGACGCGATCGCGGATGGGTTTGAGGTGCGTCGGATCGTCTTGCGCTTCCCAATTATCGATAATATGCGATCGCGCCAACTGTCTGACGATTTGTTCCTCGCGTCCCGTCGCAATGTAGGGGGAAAATGTTGCTACAATCCAGCAAAGTTTTTGCGTCAAAAATGGCTGTCCCCCAGTCCATTTTAACACTTCTTTTAACACTTGACGAGGACAATCGGCTTTACCCACAAATCCTCTAGCTAAAACCCCGCATTCGTTCAACTGAAACCCTTGAAGTTCGATAGCGCAACCGATATTAAATGGAGGCAACCGTTTATCTTGAATGAGATCGTGCGGTTTAGCAACGCCTAACAGGGTAAAGGTTAATCTCCTGTAAGCGGGATGGATTGCACGGTTATTGTAGAAAGAACGAATTGAACTAAAAAAGTCATCGGCTGAAAAGTCGAAGCGAAGAACGCTATCAATTTCGTCAATAAAAATAACGATGTTTTGTGCAATATTTTCAAGTATAGCATCTTCAACAAACTTTCTAAACCGCCATTTAAGGGATAAGTCATTATTTTCCTTCCACCACGTCCGGCGATTGAGTTTGAGCTGAAAACCGCGTGCTAGCGCTTCAATTAAATCGCGATACCAACGTTCTGGCGTTGTATTTTTTTCGCCAATTCCCGACAGGTCGATATAAGCACAACTCATTCCTGCTTGTTCTAATTTATACATCGTTCTAACTCGCAAGCTAGATTTTCCCATTTGTCGCGAATTCAACACATAACAATATTCTCTATTGATTAACTTTTTATAAATTTCCCAGTCGGCGAAACGCTCGATATAAGTCGGATCGGTTACACCCAGACTCCCGCCACCGATCCGGTAAGGGAAGGTTGAATTAAAGGCTGAGTCCATTAATTATTCTCCAGGCGGTTCCTAAAATATTCGATATATAAATGACAGCGGGGTAAAACATCGTTTCCTTGCCTTTTAACTAATCCCATTCGATGAAGCTTGTGGTTTTCAATGGGGTTGAGCTGTACGGTTTTTGGATTTGTAATGATTTTCTTAAAGGCTTTTGCTAAAGTGGGCTCCTGCTGCAAATCGAGCCAAACTTGTCGCAAATGGTCGCCGTAAATTCCCGCTTCCGTTTGCGCGATCGCGAGTTGTTGCTCGAAGTCTGTTTGAGGAAAGTTTTTTAAGTTTAAAAAAGCGAGTTCTAATAAGTAAGGATGCCCTCCCACCATCGCCATCAAGGTTTCGACTTGAGAAAAATTTAGCGCCAAACCGCAAGATCGAGACCATTGGCGCGCTTCTTCTTGGGTTAATTCCGGCAATTCAATTGAAGTCCCCACGTTGAAGGGAGAAATATTAATATTGAGACGAACATAGGGTTCGGTTGAGTAAACTAATACCCACCTTAATTTCTTCCAAGGCGACTGAGGATGACTGCACGCAGATTCGTACCAAGAGCGCAAGAGAGAGGAAAGGTCTTCGTAGACTTCTGGATGAGGAAAAATTAAATCGAGGTCGTCCAAACACAAAACCAAGGGTCTTTCATCTCGAGCTAAAAGATAGTCTTCAAAATAAGCCGTACAGTTGGTTTTGCTCCCTGCATCTTCTTCCCAATATTCATCTAATTGATGGGGGAGTTGAAGTTCTCGACAAACTTCTCTGCAAAACCAGCGTAAGAAACTTTTGAGATCGGTTCGGTGTTGGCGATCGGCTAATTTAAGACTGAGAGTAACGCATTGATACCCTTTTTCTTTCAAGCGATCGAAAATTTTGGTAACGAAGTGCGTTTTACCCATTTGTCTGAGTCCTTTAATTCGCAATAAAGAACCCGGTTGTAACAGCGTGTCATAACAAACTTGTTCGAGGGACGAGCGCCTAAATTGTTGTTCTTTGGCTGAAGGAGAGATTTGGTATCTCGCAATGACTTCAGAACTAACTAAATTCGACTTATACTGACAAAACAGTTCAACCAGCTCTGCTCGATAACTAAAAGTTTCGTCGCTTTCGTTTTTCAAAGCAAAAAGACGGCAGACATTACTGATATGATGCCTGATGCCAGACCGATCTGATAAATTAAGGCTCTTGGCAATATTTCCGTCATCGCATCCTGACAAAAAGGCTTTCAAAACTTTTTTCTGCGTGCGGGTTAAATTTTCATAAGCTGCATCAAACTCGGATTGATTCATTTTCCGGTCGAGGGAATCTTCAAAGAGTTTGCTTGTGGAACTCGCTCGTTTTTTGTTATTGAGCGCTTTATCAATATCATAATACGAGATGGGGACAGTCGCAGCGTGAAATTTTCCTCACAGCTCGCCCATTAGCGTGAATCCGAGGTGACTTTCAATTCACAAAAGCGAGCGTAATAACCGGTAAAGGGATTTTCGCCTCTCATCTGAATCCATTCTTTAAATTACCCTTATTCTGAGTTCATATTTACTAAATTCTGTCTTCTTTCTTTTCCTTCAACATTCGCTAACTCACTAAAACCATGAGCGCATTCAAGAAATCTTTGTCCGTTTTATCTCCAACAGCCGCCGCGATCGCGGCCGCCATAGCTACCGTTTCGCTAACCCCTTCAGCCCTAGCAGGCACCATCCGCCACGATCGCAGCGACTGGCAATACCGCAGCCTCGCCAATAACTTCTCCAGTGTCGGCTTCCTCAGTGCCAGAAACTCCTCAAATTCAAGAGGCTGGGGCTGTTCGGGGACGCTCATTGCCCGCAGCTACGTCCTCACCGCCGCTCACTGCGTCGAATCGGGCGGGAGTTTTATGAACCAAGGAACTTTTACAGTTGGCAATCGACGCTACAGCGTCAATGCAGTGGGCGCACACCGCGATTGGTTCAACTCCGGCGGAGATTTGGGATTGGGGGTCGATCTCGCCGTCGTGAGTTTGAGTCAAAATGTCTGGAATGTAAATCCTGCCTTGCTGTATTCGGGTCGCGACGAAGACCTGAAACGGGGAACCTATGTGGGTTATGGCATGACGGGGACGGGCGATACGGGGGCTTATATCAACGGTGGAACCAAGCGCGCCGGTCAGAATATAATGGGGATTGGTACTCGTTTGGGGTATAACGATCGCCTGTTGGTTTCGGACTTTGACGATCCTCGCAATGCCAATTCTAATTGGCTCTCGCAACCTCTCGATTTAGAATATCAGTTAGCTTGGGGCGATAGCGGCGGAGGAATGTTCATTGACGGTCGCGTTGCTGGGGTTCATTCCTTTATCAGCGCACCAGAAGATCGTAGGGTTGACGCTGACTATGGCGACACTTCAGCCTCAGTGCGCGTTTCCTCTTGGACAAGCTGGATTCGCGGCGCGGCAAACTCCATTGCCCGATTGCTGGGTCGTTCCAATCCCCCCATCGCCAGCAGCAGCGGTGCAACTTCATCGAGTCGAGGGGGAAATCGTCCAGCGGAAATTCCCCTGCCGGATGAATATAACTGGTTCGACGAGAATATCTTCGTCGATCCCATTAGCGACGTAGGCTTCGAGGAGTATGAGAACGGCGGCCCAGTGTTTGAGGGAGAAACGCTTATCGATCCTCCTAAAGATGTGCCGGAACCTTCGATGCTTTTAGGAAGCTTCGCCATTTTGGGAATGCTGACTCGCTTGCGTCGTCGATCGCGATCGGGCCGTTCGTAGTAGGCACAAAGAGTGTCGCCGATGAATTCCGAATCCCTCTCACTCAACAGTTTCCTCCTTTTTTAAAGATAGACTGAGGGGGATTCGGAGAATATTCGCATATCATATTCGGGGAGTCAAACCAATGAGTCGAATTCGCGAAATCGTTCAACAGATTATGACAACCGGCGACTTAACTCTCTCTGCCGAGAATCAACTGCGACAATTGTTACAAAAAACCAAATACGGCAGAGAAGAGATTGACGCTTTTGTTAACTTACAGAAGGCTGTTATGAACGGTCAAGTCAAACAACAATCCCGCATCATTGGTAGGGTGTGTTAGCGAAGCGTAACGCACTAGCTTCAAAGAGTATCGGCCTCTCTAGGTAGGGTGTGTTAGCGAAGCGTAACGCACCAGCTTCAAAGAGTATCGGCCTCTCTGGGTAGGGTGTGTTAGCGAAGCGTAACGCACCAGCTTCAAAGAGTATCGGCCTCTCTGGGTAGGGTGTGTTAGCGAAGCGTAACGCACCAGCTTCAAAGAGTATCGTCATCTCTGGGTAGGGTGTGTT